>CAWUND010000124.1:0-4170 GCA_963923815.1 uncultured bacterium | reverse complement strand
GAGGAGGAACGGGGCCCAGCGGTTGCGATCGGTGGGCAGCCGCGTCAAAGGGCAGGGGTCAGGGGCGTGGCGCCATTCAAGGGCGATGGGGCCGGCTGGGGCGCACCTGCTGCAGGGAAATTTCAAACACCTCGGAGCCCTGCCTGGAGAGGGGCCAGCGCCGCAGCCAGCAGCGGTCGTGGCTGTCGTCGATGCTGATCACTTGATAGGTGTGTTCGTCACTGGTGAGGGTGACGCAATCACCCTGGTGGAACGTCATGGAAGGGGAAGCCAAAGGGGAGGGCAGATCAACCAAGTCGCGATGCATCAAGGGTTCCGCGGCGCCGCCGCTGCAAAGGTTCGCTTTGATACAGAGGTGCGCTTGCGTCAGCGGATTCGCACGTGGGTCCAATCTGCCTCAGCGTGGGTTCAGAGGGTGCGCAGGCAGGCGGCCACAGCCTTGACGTCGGGTAGGGCTTCGATGGCGGCCAGGGCGCGGCGGAAGTTGGCCTCCTGCACCTCGTGGGTGATCACCACGATTTCGGCATCCGCCGCATCGCCGCTGGTTTCGAACTGCACGATCGAGCGGATCGACACCCCCTGATCCCCGAAGCAGGTGCCGATGCGCCCGATCACCCCGGCCTGGTCGCCGGTTTGCAGGCGCAGGTAGTTGCGGTGGAGGGTGAGGCCCGGATCCACCAACCGGCAGGGGCGCCATTGGCCC
Organism: uncultured bacterium; assembly: GCA_963923815.1. Classification (GTDB taxonomy): domain Bacteria; phylum Cyanobacteriota; class Cyanobacteriia; order PCC-6307; family Cyanobiaceae; genus Vulcanococcus. The sequence continues at coordinate 3,467 of CAWUND010000124.1, read as the reverse complement.
GCCGCCAGCAGTGGATCCAGCCCACCGTTGGCCCCGGTGGCCTCACGGATGCCGGCGATGTTGAGGATGTCGGCCACCACGGCGGAGGCCGTGGGGCCGGCGCCGGCCCCCGGCCCGTAGAACATCACCCGGCCCACCGGATCGCCCTCCACCAGGATGGCGTTGTTCACGCCATGCACCCCGGCCAGGGGATGGTCTTTGGGCAGCAGGGTGGGGTTCACCCGCACATCCAGCTGCACGGTGCCATCGGCATCGGTGCCGAGGGATTGGGCGGTGGCCACCAGCTTCACCACGTAGCCCAGCTGGGCGGCGTAGTTGACATCCCGTGCATCGAGGCGGTTGATGCCTTCGGTGGGGATGGCCGCCCGCTCGATCGAGCCGCCATAGGCCAGGCCCGACAGGATGGCGATCTTGTCGGCGGCATCGCCCCCCTCCACATCGGCCGCTGGATCCGCTTCCGCATACCCCAGCCGCTGGGCATCGGCCAGCACGGCCCCGTAGGCCGCGCCCTCATCGGCCATGCGGCTGAGGATGTAGTTGGTGGTGCCGTTGATGATGCCGCTCACCCGCTGGATGCGGTTGCCCCCCAGGGATTGCTTCAGCGGTTCGATGATCGGAATGCCGCCACCCACCGCCGCTTCAATCAGCACGTAGACGCCCTGCTGGGCGGCGGCCGCGGCAATCTCTTCGCCGTAGCGGGCAATCACCGCCTTGTTGGCGGTCACCACCGCCTTGCCGTTGGCGATGGCGCGCAGGATCAGGCTGCGGGCCGGCTCCAGGCCGCCCATCACCTCCACCACGATGTCCACGGCGGGGTCGTCTACCACCGCCTCAGGGCTGGTGCCCACGATCTCGGCCGGCAGGTTCACCGGCCGGGGGCGCTGCAGATCGCGCACCGCCACCCGTTTGAGCTGCAACTGACCCACCAGGGGGTGGCGCCCTTCAGGGTTGAGCAGGATCTCGGCCACGCCCGCTCCCACCGTGCCAAGCCCGAGCAAGCCGATGCCGATGGTCATGCCGCCGTGAATGCGTGAACGGGGATCCTAGAAATCGGCCAGGGCCTTGGCCTGGGCCTGCATCAGCCGCAGGATGTTGAGGAAGCCGTTGGCCCGGGAGGGGGTGAGGCTGGCCTGCAGACCGGTGTCCGCCAGCACGCTGGCGTCAATGGCGGCGGCGGTGGCCGGCTCCAGACCCTCCAGCCCTTCGATCAGCAGGGCCAGCAGCCCCTTGGTGATGGCGGCGTCGGAATCCCCCTGCCAGTGCAACTTGCCGTCCACCAGCTGACCCACCACGTACACCTGCGACACGCAGCCCTTCACCTTGAAGCGGTCGGTGCGGAATTCATCCGGCAGCGGCTGCAGCTTCTTGGCCAGCCACAGCACGTATTCGTAACGCCGCTTGGGGTCGGTGGTGCTTTTGAGGCGTTCGACGATTTGATCGAGCTTCTGGCTGCCGGAGGCCATCAACGGGGGCGACGGATGCGCTGGAGTCCCAGCAGCATGGCAGCTGCCCCCAGGCCACTGAGCCCCAGCAGCCAGTTGCCCTGGGCCGGGTGCGCTTGTTCGCTGATGCGGTCGAGCTGGGCCTGCCCACCCCGCAGGGGCATCTCCAGGTAATCGCGGTGGCCCGGACCCCCATCCACCTGCAGCTCCCACGAGCCATTGGCCCCTTTGGGCAGGGCAAAGCTCAGCTGCCCCTGGCCGTCGGTGCGGCCCAGCTCCAGGGGCTGGCCGTGGGGCGGCACCAGGCGCACCACCGCATCGCGGGTGGGTTCGCCATTGGAGAACTGGCTGTGCAGCTGCAGCTGATCGGCCAGTCCCCGCAGGGGGCTGAGGCTGCTTTCAATGCCGTGGGCCTGGGCGGCACCCGCCGCGCAACCCACCCAGAGCAGAGGGGCCAGGGCCAGCCAGCGGCCACAGCGAGGGCGATTCATCTCAGGCGGACCAGCGGCTGGCGTTGCTGCGGGTTTTGCCCGCCTGCACCATGTGCACCATCGAGCTCACCATCATCGAGAGGGCATCGCTGGCATCGTCGCGCCCCTTGAGCTCGGCGGCCAGCACCTGCTCGGCGGCGCTGCCCCGGTTGAGGCGGATGCTGGGCCCACGGCGCGCCCCGGTGGCGCTGGCCTCACCGGCGGCGTCTTGGTCCAGGTTGAGGGCCGATCGGAAGGCGTCGTTGGCCTGGAGATCCACGGAAGCACGCATTGCCTGCTCCGATCCTGCCAAATCCAGCGGGGCGGCGGCGCCATGGGCCCCTCGGCTTACACAGCTCGCAACCAATCCAGGCCCCCCTCGTGCAGCCAGCCGTCCAGGGGCACATCCCAGGGATCCCGAGGCAGCTGCTCCACCAGGCAGCCCTGGGGCAGCACCGCCACGGCCGGCACCGCCCGCCAGGGGGCGGCGCTGCGCAGCCGATCAAACCAGCCGCCGCCGTAGCCCAGGCGAAACCCCTGCAGGTCGGAGGCCAAGGCCGGCACCAGCAGCAGCCCCAGCTGCTCGGGCTCCAGGTCGGGCCCATCGGCCGGGGCTGAGATGCCGGTGTCATCGGGCTTGAGGGGGCTTTCCGGCCCCCAGGGGCGGTAGCCCAGGGCGCCCTGGCTCACCCGCGGCAGGGCCAGCCGGCCCCGCAATCCGGGTTCTGCCTCCAGGCCCCGCAGATCCGCTTCCCCGGCCAGCGGCCAGTAGATCCCCAGCCGTTGGCCCGGCCCCACATGCTGCGGCAACCGGTGGCGGGCCTGCTCCAGCAGGGGCCCCTGGGCGGCCGCTAGCAACGCCGCGCGGCGCTGGCGAAAGGTGTGCCGCAGTTGGGCCTTGGTGGCGGCCATGGCTCAGCGTTGGTACCAGCCGGTGAGGGCCACCGCCAGGGCATCGGCGGCGTCGTCGGGCCGCGGCGGATCCTCCAGGTTGAGCTCCCGCATCACCGCATCGAGCACGTCGGCCTTGTCGGCGTGGCCGTGGCCCGCCAGGGCCAGCTTGATCTGCATGGGTGGGTACTCCACCACGGGCACCTGGAAGCGCGCCAGGGTCATCATCAGCACCCCCCGGGCCTGAACCACGGAGATGGTGGTGCTGGAGCGGTAGAAGAAAAACTTCTCCACCGACGCCAGCTGCGGCCGCCAGACGCGCAGCAGCTGGCGCAGGTCGCGGGCGATCTCCACCATGCGGTCGCCGTCGCTGCGGCCGGGATCGGTGCGGATGATGCCGCAGTCGAGCAGCTGCTGGCGGCCGCTGCCGGGGCGCCCGTCCACCTCAATCACCCCATAGCCCACGCGGGCCAGGCCGGGGTCGAGGCCGAGGATCCGCATCAGGGCCCCCGGCGCGGCATCAGGCCGCCAGGGCCAGCTCGAAGGCGGCGCGGTCGGTGCTGTCGGGCCGCTCGAACACCTTGCAGAACACCTTCACCACCCGATCGCCGGAATCGATCTGCTCGAGGGGGTCCTTGCGCAGGCGGTGGCGCAGGCAGCAGGC
>CAWUND010000123.1:0-4204 GCA_963923815.1 uncultured bacterium | reverse complement strand
GCCGCATCACCGCCGTGGGCCCATTGGGTGGTGATCAGCAGCAGCTGCACCAACACCAGGGTGGTTTTGCTGGCGGGGCGGATGCCCTTGAACTGGGCCAGGCGGAAATACTCCAGCAACCCCAGGTGCACCATCACCCCCAGGGCGGCGGTGAACCACCAGCCCCCCAGGCCCACCACCAACAGCCCAAAGCCGCCGGCGGCGTAGCCGCTCAGCAGCCGCTGGGGGGTGGTGCGGGTGCGGGGCGGCGGAATCAAGGGCGTTCGGCGGCGATCAAAAACAGCGGCTCCGCCGCCGCCAGCCGCGCCTGGTTGCCGCGGCGTTGCATGCGGTGCACCGTGGCCTGCACCACCTGCAGGTCGATGGCCTCCAGGCGGCCGAGGGTGTCGGTGGCATCCACCAACCCCTCCAGGCTGGCGGTGCTGATCACCAGGCGGCCGCCGCTCACCAGCGCCTGCCACACCCGCTCCAACACGCCACTCAGGGGGCGCCCCACCTCCAGCAGCACCCGATCGGGGCTGGGGGGCAACTGCTCGAGCCCCTCCGGCGCATCACCGGCGTGGATGTGCAGGTTGGTGATCCCAAACTGCAACCGGTTGCGCTGCAGCAGCTCGATCGCCTCCGGGTCGCGCTCGAGGGTGTGCACCTGGCCGGAGGGCATCAGCCGCGCGATCTCCAGGGCCAGGGCGCCGGTGCCGCCGCCCACATCCCACACCAGCGAATCGGGGCGGGGCCGCAGGTGGGCCAGCAGCATCACCCGCTGCTCCAGCGGCGTGGGGCTGAAGCCCGGCGCATCGGCGAAGGCGGCATCGGGCAAGCCGGGGGTCACGAAGTCCCACCGGAAGGGGCCATCGCCTGCCGCCTGCATGCCCCTCCTCACGTGGCCACAACGCTCACCGTATCAGCGATCTGGCCGGGCCACAGGGCCCGTTGCTGCTGCAACCAGGCGGCCCGCGGCCCATCGATGCGCTCGCCCGGAATCAACAGCGGAATGCCCGGGGGATAGGGGCAGAGGGGCTCAGCCGCCAGCTCGCCGGCGGCAGCCGCCAGGGGCACAACCCGCCGCGGGGCCCGCCAGGCCTGCTGCAGCGGCAGCTCCGGCTCCGCCACCGCCGGCAGCGGCGGCGGTGTGAACGGCGCCAAGGGCGCGCCCCCCAGGGCCTGGCGCAGCTGCAGCAGCCGCTGGGGCAGGCGCCGCTCCAGGGCCCGCGGCGGATGGAGGCCCAGGCAAAAGGTGAGGCAGCCGGGCTCCGGCAGCTCGGCGATCACGCCCCGTTGCAGCAGCCAATCGTCGGCCTCGAGGCCATGGATCCCCAAGGGGCCGGTGGGCAGGGCCAGGCGCAGGGGGTCTTGGTTGGCCAGGGGCGTGAAGCCGGCGCGCTGCAGGCGGTGGCGCAGGGCCTCACCGCGATCGAGGGCGCGGGCCAGCTGGCGGCGGCCGGCGGGGCTGTGCAGGTGGCCCAGGGCCGCCTCGGCGCTGGCCAAGAGCAGGGCGCTGGGGCTGGAGGTTTGCAGCCACAGCAGGGCCCGCTCGATGGCGGCGGCCGCGGTGGTGCTGGATGGCCCCTGCAGCAGCACGGCGCTCTGGGCCAGGCCACCGGCGGCCTTCTGCAGCGACTGCACCACCAGGTCGGCCCCGCAGGCCAGGGCGGGGGCGCCCAGGCGCGGATCGAGCCCCAGGTGGGCGCCGTGGGCCTCATCCACCAACACCGGCAGCCCGCGGCGGTGGGCCACGGCGATCAGCGCCGCCAGGTCGCCCACCAGCCCCTGGTAGCTGGGCGACACCAACACCACCGCCGCCAGGGGCCCGGCCGCCAGGGCCCGATCGAGGGCCGCCTCCAGCAGGGCCGGGGTGGGCGGCAGCCACAGGCCGGTGGCGGCATCAAAGGGCAGGTCGAACAGCACCGGCCGCAGCTGCCCCAGCAGGCAGCCGTGGAGGAGCGAGCGGTGCAGGTTGCGCGGCAACAGCACCCGTTGACCAGGGTTAGCCAACCCCAGCAGAGCGCTCTGCAACAACCCGCTGGCCCCGTTCACCCCAAACCAACAGCGCGCTGCCCCCAGCAGGGCCGCCGCCGCCGCCTGGGCCTCGGCCACCGCCCCCTCCGGCTCCAGGGGGCCGCCGATCTCCGGCAGTTCGGGAAGGTCCCAGCCGGCACCGCCGGCCCGCAACAACGCCCGCAACCCCGGGGCCAGGGCGCGGCCACGGCCGTGGGCCGGCAGGTGCAGCGGCAGCTGCGGGGGCCGTTGGCGCAGGCGCGGCAGCAGGGCCATGGCCACTGGGCTGGGGTTTCTAGAGTCTGCCGATCAAGCCCAACGTGCGCCCCTTGAGCCCAGCCCCCCACCGCTACGACCCCGGGGCTGACCTGCGCTGGCTGCTGCTGCGGCCCTGGATGCTGATCGGCCGGCTGCTGGTGATCCTGTGGCGCCTGGGCAGCCTCACCCTGGCCCTGGCGCTGCAGGGGGGCAGCCGCGACAGCGCCGTGCAGCGGCGGCTGGGGCAGCGCATCTTCACCACGCTCACCGATCTGGGGCCCTGCTTCATCAAGCTCGGCCAGGCCCTCTCCACCCGGCCCGACCTGGTGCGCCGCGACTGGCTCGACGAGCTCACCCAACTGCAGGACAACCTGCCCGCCTTCCCCCACGCCATCGCCCTGCAGACGATCGAGGAGGAGCTGGGGGCACCGGTGAGCCAGCTGTTCGACGACTTCCCCGACCGTCCGGTGGCCGCCGCCAGCCTCGGCCAGGTGTACAAAGCGCGCCCCGTGGGCGGCCCCTGGGTGGCGGTGAAGGTGCAGCGCCCGCAGCTGGCCACGCTGCTGCGCCGCGATCTGGTGCTGATCCGGCTGCTGGGGGTGATGGCGGCACCGCTGCTGCCTCTCAACCTGGGCTTCGGCCTCGGGGAGATCATCGATGAATTCGGCCGCTCCCTGTTTGAGGAGATCGACTACCGCCGCGAAGCCGACAACGCCGAGCACTTCGCCCGCCTGTTCGCCGGCAACCCGGCGGTGATCGTGCCGCGGGTCGACCGCAGCCTCTCGGCCCGGCGCGTGCTCACCACCAGCTGGATCGAAGGCACCAAGCTGCAGCGGCGCCAGGAGCTGGAGGCCAAACGGCTCGATCCGGCGGCGCTGATCCGCACCGGCGTGATCTCCGGGCTGCAGCAGCTGCTGGAGTTTGGCTATTTCCACGCCGACCCCCACCCCGGCAATTTGTTTGCCCTGCCGGGCAAAACCGGAGCCCTGGGCCACCTGGCCTACGTGGACTTCGGGATGATGGATTCGCTCAGCAACGCCGACCGGCTCACGCTCACCGGCGCGGTGGTGCACCTGATCAACCGCGACTTCGCCGGCCTGGCGCAGGATTTCGTGGATCTGGGCTTCCTCAACCCCAAAACCGAGCTCACGCCGATCATCCCGGCCCTCGAGGAGGTGCTCGGTGGGGCGCTGGGCGACAACGTGGGCTCGTTCAACTTCAAGGCGATCACCGACCGCTTCTCGGAGCTGATGTACGCCTACCCCTTCCGGGTGCCGGCGCGCTTTGCCCTGATCATCCGGGCGGTGGTGAGCCAGGAGGGGCTGGCGATGCGGCTCGACCCCAGCTTCCGCATCATCCGCGTGGCCTACCCCTATGTGGCCCGGCGGCTGCTGGCGGGCGACACCGCCGAGATGCGCGAGAAGCTGCTGGAGGTGCTGTTTGACGCCGAGGGCCGCCTGCAGCTGCAGCGGCTCGAAAATCTGCTGGCGGTGGTCGACAACGACGAGAGCGGCGGCGGCGCCGACCTGCTGCCGGTGGCGGGCGCCGGCCTGAAGCTGCTGTTCGGCGAAGGGGGCCGCAGCCTGCGCCAACGCCTGCTGCTCACCCTGGTGCGCGACGACCGCCTCAACACCGACGACCTGCGCGGCCTGATGGCCCTGCTGGGCCGCACCTTCGCCCCACGGCGCGTGGCCTCAAAGCTGGGCGAGCGGTTGCTCACACGGCTGAATCCTCTGGCGGCTTAGGGTCGGCGCCACTTCAACCCAAGCCCCATGGCCCTGGCCCCGATCAACCTGAGCGAAGCCGCCCAGGACCTGGCCAGCGGCGACTACGGCGACCTCGACGCCGGCGAGATCCTGCTGGAGTTTGCGCCGATCCTGCAGCCCCCCTATGTGCTGGCGGGCATCGGCCTGGCCATGGGGGTGCTGTGCGGGCTCACCTTTGCGCGGCT
>CAWUND010000122.1:0-4212 GCA_963923815.1 uncultured bacterium | reverse complement strand
TGGCCATTGCCGCCGGCATCTGCGATGGCCTCCAGCTCGGAGCCAATGCCAAGGCCTCCCTGCTGTGCCGTGGATTGGTGGAGATGGGGGTGGTGATCCAGGGGCTCGGCGGCCATCCCGCCAGCCTGTATGGCCTGGCTGGCCTCGGGGACCTGCTGGCCACGGCCAACAGCCACCTGAGCCGCAACTACCGCTTCGGCTTGGCCCTGGCGGAGGGGCAAACCCGCAGCCAGGCGTTGGCGAGTGTGGGGGCCACGGTGGAGGGTGCAAACACGGCGGATGCGGTGCTGGCCCTCGGCACACAGCACCACTGGCACCTGCCCATCTGCCATGAGGTGGTGGCCCTGATGGAGGGGCGCATCAGCCCCGCGGCGGCGGTGCGGCGCCTGATGGAGCGGCACCTCAAGGACGAGGACCTTCCCACCTAGCCATGGACCGCTGTCCGGCCCTGCTGATCGAGGCCTTCAGCCCTGGCCCCCTGCAGGGCAATGGCGCCGCCGTGGTGCTGTTGGAGCAGCCCGCCACGGCGGCCTGGATGCAGGGGCTGGCCAACAGCCTGCGGCAGTCGGAGACCGCCTTCCTCTGGCGCTCACCCGATGGGCCCTGGGCCCTGCGCTGGTTCACCCCCAGCACCGAGGTGCCGCTGTGCGGCCACGCCACCCTGGCGGCAACCCTCGGCCTGCACCATTGGCGCCTGCTGCAACCCGGAGCCTCCCTGCGGTTGGCCACCCGCAGCGGCGGCTTGGCGGTGCGTGTGGAGGAGGGCCCGCAACCCCTGGTGGGGCTCACCCTGCCCGGCGGCGGGCTGATTCCGGAGCCGCAGCCGCCCGCCTACCTGCAGGATCTCTTGGGGGCGAGGCCGTTGGCCTACTGGAGCAGTGGGCTCGGCTATCGGGTGCTGTCGATGCCCGCCAGCTTTCCCCTGGCGGCGCTGCAGCTCGACACCTCGAAACTCCAGGGTGCCGACCGGCAGGGGCTGGTGCTGATGCAGGAGGCCAGTGACGACACCCCAGCGCTGGGCAACCAGCCCTGCGATTACCAACTGCGTTTCTTCGCGCCGGGGCTCGGCATCGATGAAGACCCGGTGACGGGCTCCGCCCATGCCCTGGTGGCCCCCTGGTGGATGGAGCGGTTGCAACGGCCCGTGGTGCGTGGCTGGCAGGCCTCAAGCCGCCGTGGTGGAATGCTCTGCGAAGCCGCCTCGCCGGGCTTTGTGCGGCTGAGCGGCACCGGCCACCTCCTATGGGACGGACAGATCCACGCCCCTGGTTGCGGTCACGATGCGCCGGGCTGGCGGGTGTGCAACAGCGGCTGAGGTTGCGGGCCCTGTTGATGGGCACCCCCATGGGTCTTGGTGCCCTGGCGATCGGTTTTTGGCTGCAGGGGGTGTTGCCCCGCTCCAATCCCGTGAATGGGGCACTGCTGGAGGCGATGCTCGAAAACCCTCCACCGGTGAGCCGTGCGGCCGCCGACTCCCGTGACGACCTGCGTGGGGTGCAGGCGGAGCGATCCCGTCCCCGGGGTGGCTATGGCTTGGTGGAGCCGGAACGGGGGCAGCCCTTGCAGCTGGACATTCGTGTGGCGGTGGCCCGCGATGCCGGCAGCCTGGTGCTCTCCAGCACGGGCCCCTGGTGGCTGCGCCGGGCCGATGGGGGGGTGGTGAGCCAAGGAGGGCCGGGCCAGCAACTCCAGCTCAGCTCAGGCTCCATGCCGGCACCTGAACTCAGCCTGGAGACCACGGCGGACGCCAGTGTGAGCCTGGATGGCCGTCGATACATCGGGCGACTGCGCCTGCTGCAACAGCCCCAGGGGATCCTGGCGGTGAACCATCTGCCGTTGGAGGCCTATGTGGCCTCCGTGGTGGGCGCCGAAATGCCCAGCTCCTGGGACCGTGAAGCCCTGAAGGCCCAGGCGGTGGCTGCCCGCTCCTATGCCCTAGCCCACATGGCCAGACCCGCAAGTCGCCATTGGCATCTCGGCAGTAGCACCCGATGGCAGGCCTACCGGGGCCTCGAGAGCACCACCTCCAGAACGCTCCAGGCCACCCGCGACACGGCCGGCTTGATCCTCAGCTACCAGGGGGGCATTGTGGAAAGCCTGTATGCCTCCACCACGGCCCTCGCCTGGGAGGCCCATGGTCAGCTCGGCGCCTCCATGAGCCAGCACGGGGCGCAGGAGCTGGCCAGCCGGGGTCTGGCCTACGGCCAGATCTTGGCCCGTTACTACCCCGGCGCCGCCCTGGCGCGCCTGCGCAGTGGAGGCCGCTGATGGGTCGATTTGCCGCCCTCGGGATTCAACAGAGCCAGCGGGCCCGACTCAGCGGTGCCCTGGTGCCCTTGGCCACCGAGGTGGTGCAGGCCAGCGGGCTTGAACCCTTTGTGCTGCGGCGATTGCTCTCCGCCACCCCCAAGCACCTGCGCCGGGCTGGCCCCAAGCCCAACCCCTTTTTGCCGTGGGAGCCCGATCTGGAGGTGGAGCGTCTCGGCAGCACGCACCTGCTGCTGCTCAACAAATACCCCGTGCAAGAGGGCCATCTGTTGCTGATCACCCAGCAGTGGAAACCCCAAGCCGGATGGCTGGAGCGCTTGGATTGGCAGGCCCTGGCCCTGGTGGATCAGGACAGCCCTGGGCTGTGGTTTTTCAACAGTTGTGCCGCCGCTGGGGCCAGCCAACCCCATCGCCATCTGCAATTGCTGCCGCGGGAGCCCGGCTGCATCAGCTGCCCCCTGCACGAGGCGATCGAGGCCCAATTGGCCGGGCTGGAGCCCGCCTGGCCCTGGCGCTACCGGCTCAGCCCTCGCAGGGCCGACGACCCCGCGGAGGCAGCCACGGAGCTGGAGGGGCTCTACCGGCAGCACCTGACGGCACTGGGGCTCGGGACACCCGAGCAGGATCCGGCGCCACGGCGGCCCTACAACCTGCTGATCGCCCCCCAGTGGATGCTCACCGTGGAGCGGGTGCAGGAACACTGGGCCGGCTTCAGCATCAATGCCCTGGGATTTGCCGGTTACCTGTTGATCACGGAAGGATCGGACACCGGCTGGTTGCACGGGCAGGGACCCTGGGCCCTGCTGCGGGCCGTCGCAGCCCCGTGATTTCACGGATGTGCGGCCCGCAGGGTTGGGGTTGGCTGGAGACAGGCAACAGCAACCCCAGGCCATGGCTCAACACCAGCTCAGCACCGCGAGGCGCAATCAACGGGTGGAATCCCACCTGCACCTGGTGGAGCCCTGGGTGCGCCGGTACAGCCGCCGATCCGCTGAAGCGGTGGATGACCTGCGGCAAGTGGCGCTGGAGGGGCTGATCCGCGCTGCCGAACGGTTCAATGGCGACAAACAGGTGCCGTTCGAGGCCTTTGCACGACCCCACATTCGGGGTGCGGTGCTGCATTACCTCCGGGACTGCTCCCATGTGATCCGCATCCCCAGGCGGCTGCAGGAGCAGCGGCTGAGCGCTGACGAGTTACCCCTGAAACGTGTGGCTTACTCGCCCCACCTCAACGACATCAGTGCCGCAAGCGCGGATGCAGCACCGGTGCCGGAGGGCCTAGTGGCGGCGCTGCTGGCGGGATTGCAGCCGCGGCAGCGCCAACTGGTTGAGCTGGTGGTGCTCAAGGGGGTGAGCTTGCGCGCTGCCGCCCAGATGCAGGGCACCAGCGCCAGCACGGTGCACCGCCGGCTGCAGCACACCTTGGCGCAGCTCAGGCCTCAGTTGAATCGTGCATTTGACGCTCCAGGGTGCTGATCGCCGCATTGATGGCGGCCAGCTGACGCTCCAACCCATCGCGCCAGAAGATCAGAGTCTGGTGTTTGCGCTGCTGATGGCGGCGGCGGCACTGGGCGGCATTGTCCCCATCGGAGCAACCAAAGAAGGGCGGGAACATGGAAAAATGGCGCGACGTGGAGCAGTTCTAGCGATCAGCTTCCTGCTGCGGAGAGCCATCCGCGGTCTTGGCGTTGCAGCGCCAACCCTTAAGAGATGTCGGCCGCCGCGTCGGCCCCACCCCGATTCACTCCCAGGTTGAGAGCAGTTGGTCCCATAGGTCCGATGCGGCCATTGATGCTCGCCCTGGTCGGCACCGTGCTGGTGGCACCGTTGCCCTCCCATGCCTATGTGGCCCTGATGGCCGGACAGGCGGCCAAGCCCCTGCGCGGACAGTTCAACAGTGTTCCGGTGCTGCACTCCAACCAACCGGAGGAGGTGCTCGGCCCT
>CAWUND010000121.1:0-4214 GCA_963923815.1 uncultured bacterium | reverse complement strand
AGCTAAATCTAAATCGCTCAACTGATACGCCGCGCTCGGGGCGGGGGCCACGGCGATCACCACCGCCACCGGGGCGGCTGCCGGCGCTGGCGCGGTGCTGCGCCACCGCCTCATCGAGCTTGCCCTCCTCGAGCAGCTGGGCCACGGTGCGCAGCGACAGGCCCAGGGCGGCCACGGTGGAGCGCAGGCCGAAGGCCTCCTGCACGGCGCGGGCCGAGCGCATTTCGTTGTCGCTCAGGCGGATGCGGAAGCCGCCCGCATCACGGTTGCCGCCCTCTCTGTTGCCACCGTCGCGGTTGCCACCTTCACGGGGCCCCCGCTCACCACGGGAAAAACTGGGCTGGCGATCACCGTCGGCCATGGCCGCACACCTGTCAGAACGTCAGAAAGTGTGCCCTATGGGCTGAGGGCTCGGCCAGCACCAGTGCAGGTCGTGGGGGGCACCGCTGCCCTGCCGCGCCAGCACCAGCAGGGGCAGCGGCCGTGGGCCCGGGGCCTGCAGGTGGCGGCGGTACTGCTCCACCAGCTCCAGGTAGCGCTCGAAGGTCCAGCCGTGGTTGCCCTGCTCCTGGGCGTGCCAGAAGCGTTGCAGCGCCTCGCTGCAGGCCTGGCGGCCGAATTCCCGCCAGCATTGCTCCTGGGCCGCCAGGCCATCGCGCCCCTCGGCCCGCAGCTGGCGGAAGCGGCTCAGCTCCGGCGCCTCGGCGCTGCTGTCGGGGGGGAGGGCCACCGCCAGCTGGGCCACGGGCACCACCTTCAGCCGCAGCCAGCAGCGCTCCAGCAGCAGCACCGGCCGCTCGCCGCTCCAGCCCGCCGCGCCCTGCTGCTCGAGCAGCAGCGGTTCGATCCGCCGCTGCAGCCCTGGGGTGAGCAGCTGGCGCCAGGCGCTGGCGGTGGCGGCCCCGTCAGCCATGGGCCCCCCGGAAGGTGATGTCGGCGATGGCGTATTCGCGCGGCTCCAGGTGAATGGTGCAACGCACGTGGCCGAAGCGTTGCTCCAGGTGCTCCTCCACCAGCTCGGTGATGCGGTGGGCGGTGGGCAGATCGTTGGCGTCCACCACCATGTGCAGCTCGATGAACACCCGCTGGCCCAGCACGCCGCGGCTGGCGATGTCGTGCACGTTGAGCACCCCCGGCACCGCCATGGCCACCTCATGGATGGCCTCCGGGGCGATGGCGATCTGGTCGACCAGCCAGGGCAGGTTGGTGCGCAACACCTGCAGGCAGGCGCGCCCCAGCAGTAGGCAGAGGGGGATGGCCAGGGCCACATCGAGCCAGCTCTGCCCCAGCAGCACGGCCCCCGCCAGGCCCAGCAGCACCACCACGGTGGTCCAGATGTCGCTGCTGGTGTGTTTGGCATCCGCCAGCAGCAGGGGGCTGCCGAGGCGCCGCCCCTCGCTGCGCTCGTAGGCCGCCAGCAGCAGGTTGCAGCCGAGCACGATCAACAGCAGGGTGAGGTCGTGGCCGTCGAGCCGCAGCGGGCGCAGGCCGCTGGCGATGCGCTCGATCGCCGTGCGCAGGATCTCGAGGGCTGTCACGAGGATGAACCCGGCGATGGCCAGGGCCCCAAGGGCTTCGTATTTGTCGTGGCCGTAGGGGTGGTCGCGGTCGGGGTTGGGGTCGGAGAGGTTGTTGGTGATCAGCCCCATCAGGCTGGAGAGGCCATCGGTGGCGCTGTGCATGGCGTCGGCCAGCACCGCCAGCGAGCCGGTGAGCAGGCCGATCACCAGCTTCAGCAGGCTCACGCTCACGTTCACCGCCAGGGCCACCAGCAGCACCCGCTGCACCGCCCCACGGTTGTCACCCCTGGCCGTCAGGCTGCTGACACCACCCATGGCCGCTGGGGCTGTTGCATGTGCCCCAACGTTATTGGGTCTGTGCAGGGCACACCAGCTGAGCTAAACCAGCTGCACCCAAGACGGTGTCGGTGCAGAGCCTGATCCAGAGCAGCGTGGTGCCCCAGCTGCGGCGCCACTGGCCCCTGGGGCTGGGGCTCGGTGGCGGCTTGCTGCTGTTGGAGTCGGCCCACGGGCCGCTGTCCTCGCTGCTGAGCCTGAGCGCGGCGGCGGCGGGGCTGTGGCTGCTGAGCGCACGGCTGAAGCCCCGGCCGCCCCAGCTGCCCACCAGCGTGGCCGGGTGGCTGGAGCGCTGCGACACGGTGCTGGCCAGCTTTGAGCGGCTGCAGCCGGCGGCCCCCGAGGGCGAGGCCGCCCAGGGGCGCCGCCGCCAGCAGCTGGAGCAGCTGCGCAGCCGCGGCGACGCCGATGGCCTGCGTTGGGCCCTGGTGGGCTGCACCGCCTGGACGGAGAGCGACCAGGGGGCGCTGCTGGGCGCGGTGCGCTCGCCCCTGCCGCTGCGGGTGGTGCGCAGCCATCCCTTGCCGGAGGCGCCGGCGGCCTGGGCTTGGCCCGACACCTTCCGCCACTGCGATCTGGTGCTCTACCGGCTGCAGCTGCCCCTCAAGGCGGCGGATCTGCGCTGGCTGGAGGCGCTGCCGACGGGCCAGCCGGTGGCCCTGCTGGTGGATCGCCCCGAGGGGGATTGGCAGCTCTGGCTGCAGCAGTTGCGGCAGCAGTTGCCCGCCCCCCTGGCGGAGCAATGCTGGCCCTGGAGCCCGGCGCAGCCCGAGGGGTTGGCGGCGGAGCTGGAGCCCCTCAACGGCTGGTGGGCCACGGCGGCGCCGGAGCAGCTGCAGCGCAGCCAGCGCCGCTGCCTGGAGGAGCTGCACGGCCAATGGCAGGGGGAGCTGGAGGCGCTGCGGCGCCTGCATTGGCAGCGGCTGCTGCAGCGCACCCAGTGGACCGTGGCCGCCGGTGTGGTGATCGCCCCCCTGCCCAGCCTTGATCTGCTGGTGCTGGCGGCGGCCAATGGCCTGATGCTCCAGGAGATGGCGGAGCTGTGGGAGTGCCCCTGGAGCCTGGAGCAGCTGCAGGCGGCGGCGGCGGAGCTCGGCAAGGCCGCCCTCACCCAGGGGGTGGTGGAGTGGAGCAGCCAGAGCCTGGCGGCGCTGGTGAAGCTGCACGGGGCCACCTGGCTGGTGGGCAGCGCCCTGCAGGCCCTCAGCGCCGCCTACCTCACCCGGGTGGTGGGGCGGGCCATGGCGGATTACCTCGCCCTGGCGGCGGGGGTGCCGGAGGCGGAGCTGCAGGCGCTGCTGCAACGGCAGGCGCCGCTGCTGGTGGCCCAGGCGGCCGAGGCGGAGCAACTGAATTGGGGCGCGTTTCTGCAGCAGGGGCGCCAGTGGCTACAGCAGCAGGCCGGCGGCGGAGCATCACTTAACCCAACTTCATGAACGCTTCATGAACTGCTTCATGAAGATGATTGTGGTTGGCTGAACTTAAGAAACGCTTCCGGGATTGTTGGGTGCCCCTCCGTAGCGTGGGCAGGCCACATCCGTGGCACCCGCACTGTTCTCGGGTTTCTTCGGAAACCTTTTCCTGACATGTCCACTGCCATTCGCAGCGGCGGCCGTTCCAGCACCTGGTCACAGTTTTGTGAGTGGGTCACCAGCACCGACAACCGCATTTATGTGGGTTGGTTTGGGGTGCTGATGATCCCCTGCCTGCTTTCGGCCACCATTTGTTTCATCGTGGCGTTCATCGCCGCTCCCCCCGTCGACATCGACGGCATCCGTGAGCCCGTTGCCGGTTCGCTCCTGCTCGGCAACAACATCATTTCCGGCGCGCTCATCCCGAGCAGCAACGCCATCGGCCTGCACTTCTATCCCATCTGGGAAGCCGCCAGCCTCGATGAGTGGCTGTACAACGGCGGCCCCTATCAGCTGGTGGTGTTCCACTTCCTGATCGGCATCTCCGCCTACATGGGTCGCCAGTGGGAGCTGAGCTACCGCCTCGGCATGCGCCCCTGGATCTGCGTGGCCTACAGCGCTCCGCTGTCGGCGGCCTTCGCCGTGTTCCTGATCTACCCCTTCGGTCAGGGCTCCTTCTCCGACGGCATGCCCCTCGGCATCAGCGGCACCTTCAACTTCATGTTGGTGTTCCAGGCTGAGCACAACATCCTGATGCACCCCTTCCACATGCTGGGGGTGGCCGGTGTGTTCGGCGGCAGCCTGTTCTCCGCCATGCACGGTTCGCTGGTGACCTCCTCCCTGGTGCGTGAAACCACCGAGAGCGAGAGCCAGAACTACGGCTACAAGTTTGGCCAAGAGGAAGAGACCTACAACATCGTGGCTGCCCACGGTTACTTCGGTCGCC
>CAWUND010000120.1:0-4215 GCA_963923815.1 uncultured bacterium | reverse complement strand
TCGGGGCGACAGGATTCGAACCTGCGACCTAGTGCTCCCAAAGCACCCGCGCTACCAAGCTGCGCCACGCCCCGTATCCAGGGAGCTTACCGGCCGTTCCGCAGGCCACCGGCTGGCCTGGCTGGAGAATCCCGGTACAACGGGCACGCCCGCTGGCGTTGCGCTTGCGTTTCCGTTGCTCGCCACTGTTGCTCGGCCTGCTGCTGGCCCTGCCGGCCGGTGCGCTGCGGGCCCAGGAGTTGCCCCAGGGCCAGGCGGCCGGAGCCGCCGCTGCCGCCCTGCCCCCCAAGCCGGAGCTGATCCCCCCGGAAACGCCCGTGGCCGATGTGGTGCTGGCCTCGGCCCGGGCGGCGGTGCTCAAGCCAGATCAAGCCTGGCCGCTGCGCCCCGGTGAGCCCCTGCGCCTGGTGTACCCGCTGGCGGTGCCCGCCATGGAGGTCGACCTCTATGGCTGGCGTTACTCCGAGGCCCGCAAGGCTTGGCGCATGCATGCCGGCCAGGATCTGGCGGCCCCTGAGGGCACGCCGGTGCTGGCCATGCTCCCCGGCCATGTGGTGCTGGTGGAGGTGCTCGATGGCTATGGCCTCACCGTGGTGCTCGACCACGGCCGCGGCTGGCAGACCCTCTACGCCCATCTGCTTGATGCCGCCGTTCAGCCGGGCGACTTCCTGCCGGCGGCGTCGGTGTTGGGGCGCCTCGGGCAATCGGGCCGCGCCACCGGGCCCCATCTGCATGCGGAGCTGCGCCGCCGCCTTGGGGATCGGATGATGGCCCTCGATCCCACCCCCCTGCTGGAGCAGGCCACCCGCCTGTTGCCGGTGGGCCCGCCGGAGCTGCAGCAGGCCCAGGGGCCCACCCCGCGCACCCCTTGATTCCCATTCAGCGCAGCGGGCTCAGCCTGCGCCACGCCCCCGGCTGGGTGCAACAGCAAGGCCTCGATGCGCTGCGGTTGCGCCACGCCCTGGAGCGGGAGGTGCCCTGGGAGCAGCCGCTGGTGAGGGTGTATGGCCGCCAGCACCCCACCCCGCGCCTCTGTTGCTGGGTGGCCGACCCCGGCTGCTCCTACCGCTACAGCGGCCACCAATCCCCCATCCACCCCTGGACCCCCAACCTCATTGCCCTGCGGGAGTTGCTGCATGAGCAGCTGGGTGTGCGGTTCAACAGCCTGCTGCTCAACCGCTACCGCAACGGCGCCGATCGCATGGGCTGGCATGCCGACGACGAACCCGAACTCGACGATCGGGCCCCCATCGCCTCCCTCAGCCTCGGCGTTGCCCGTGATCTGCGCTTCCGCCACCGCCAGGGCGTGGAGCCCGCCTTCGCGGTGCGGCTGGAGGACGGCGACCTCTTGCTGATGGATCCCCCCACCCAGCACCACTGGCAGCACGCCTTGCCGCCCCGCGCCCGGGTGGTGGCCGAACGGCTCAACCTCACCTTTCGGGTGATCCGCCAGCCCTGAGGGCCGCCGGGCCGCTCAGCCGAGCACCGCGATGCAATCGATCTCCACCCGTGCGCCCTTGGGCAGGGCCGCCACCTCCACGCAGGCCCGTGCCGGCGACACGCCCGCGCCAAACACCTCGGCGTAAAGCGCATTCACCTTGGCGAAATCCGCCAGGTCGGCCAGGAACACCGTGGTGCGCACCACCTGCTGGGGGCTGCAGCCCGCCTCCGCCAGCACCGCCTTGAGGTTGGCGAGCACCTGGCGCGTTTCCGCCTCCACATCGCCATCGCCCACCATGGCGCCGCTCACGGGATCCAGGGCGATCTGGCCGGAGCAATACAGCACCCCGCCGGCCTTCACGGCTTGGTTGTAGGGGCCCACGGGGGCGGGGGCGGCACTGGTGGTGACGGCCTCGATCGCGGCGGTGGTCATCGCAGGGGAAGATGGGGCGCTGAGCCTATGGCGAACCCGCCGGATGCGCATTGCCCAGCCCAGCCCTGAGCTGCCCCTGCGGCCGCAGGTGGAGCTGAGCGGCCTGTGGCATCGCTACCGCGGCCCCGCCTCCAGCGGCGACTGGACGCTCCGCGACATCGACTTCCAGCTGAGACCCGGCGAATTGGTGGGTCTGCTGGGGCCCTCCGGCTGCGGCAAAACCACCCTGCTGCGCCTGATCGCCGGCTTTGAGCGCCCCGATCGCGGTGTGGTGCGCATCGGCGGCCAGGAGGTGGCCGGGCCCCAGCGCTGGCTGCCGCCGGAGCGACGCGGTGTGGGCATGGTGTTTCAGGACTACGCCCTCTTCCCCCACCTCGACGCCTGGCGCAACGCCTGCTTCGGCTTGCGCCGCGGGCAGGACAGCAGCCGTGCCGCCTGGCTGCTCGAGCTGTTGGGCCTCAAGGGGCTGGAGCAGCGCTACCCCCATGAGCTCTCCGGCGGCCAACGCCAGCGCCTGGCCCTGGCCCGTGCCCTCGCCCCCGGCAGCGCCCTGGTGCTGCTGGATGAACCCTTCTCCAACCTCGATGTGGAGGTGCGGCTGCGGCTGCGGGCCGAGCTGCCCGGCGTGCTGGCCCGCTGCGGTGCCAGCGGCGTGATCGTGACCCACGACCCCGAGGAGGCCCTGGCCATCTGTGATCGGGTGGCGGTGTTGGAGTCGGGCCGCCTGCACCAGTGCGCCAGCCCCCAGGAGCTGGTGAACTGCCCCGCCACCGCCTTCGTGGGGCGCTTCGTGCTGCAGGGCAACGTGCTGCCGGCCGACTGGCAGGGCCACCGCCTGCGCACGCCCCTGGGGTGGCTGGAGCCTGAGGGCGTCGATCCCGATGGCAGCAGCGACGAGCCCCTGCAGGTGTTGCTCAGCCCCCAGGGGCTGGAGCTCTTCCCCGATGAGGCCGCCGAGGCCTGGGTGGTGGGCCGTGAATTCCTGGGGCGCGAGTGGCTGTATCAAGTGCAGAGCGAAGGGCAGCGCCTGCGGCTTCGCCTGCCCCTCAGCGCCGACTACCCCCGCGGCATGCGCTGCCGCCTGCGGCTGCGGGGCGGCGAGCCGGCGCGGCTCTTCCCCGGTGGCCTGCCGCTGCGGGCCGCCAGCGACGTGCCGCAGGTGCTCTGAGCCCTAACCCCGCCAGAGGTCTTTGCTGCCGCGGCGGCGGCGCAGTTCGGCGCCATCGGCCGCCCGCACAAACAGGTTGGTGGCCCGCTCCAGGCCGATGCTGCTGGGGATGGTGGGTTGGCCGGCGGCCCGCAGGGCCCGCACGGCCGCCAGCCGCTCGCTGATGGGGCCATCGCCCGGCGCCTCGGCCGCCGCCCAGCGCAGGTTGCCCTCGGTGTATTCGTGGGCGCACCACACCCGCGTGCTGGCCGGCAGGGCCGCCAGCGCCTGCAGCGAGGTGTGCATCTGCTCGGGGCTGCCCTCAAACAACCGCCCGCAGCCAGCGGCAAACAGGGTGTCGCCGCAAAACAGCTCCCCGCTGCCCTCCCCCTGGGGGGGCAGGTAATAGGCGATGTGGTGGGCCGTGTGGCCCGGCACCTCCAGCACCTCCACCGCCCGCCCCAGCAGCGTGAGGCGATCGCCGCCGGCAACCCCCTGGGTTTGCAGCGGGATGCGGGCCCGGTCGGCGGCGCTGGCGATCACCGCCGCCTGGGGCCAACGGGCCAGCAGCCCGTCGGCGCCGCCGATGTGGTCGTGGTGGTGGTGGGTGTGCAGGATCGCGCTGAGCTCCAGGCCCCGTTGCTCCAGCCACGCCACCACCGGCTCCGCCACCGCCGGATCCACCACCGCCGCCGGGCCGGGGCCGTCGCCGTGCAGCACAAACACGTAGTTGTCGCTGAGCACCGGGATCAGCGACACCCGCTCCGCGGCTCGGGTGGGGGCCTCCTGCATCGTTAAAGTCCCGGTTCAGGCTTTGCCCCATGATCACCGTCGCGCTGGCCAAGGGAGCCCTCCTCAAGGACTCAGTGGCTCGCTTCGCGGCCGCGGGGCTTGATTTCGCCGCCGTGCTGGAGCCGGGCAACCGCCTGCTGATGGTGCCCAGCGCCTGCGGCCGGGCCCGGGCCCTGCTGGTGCGCAACGCCGATGTGCCCGTGTATGTGGCCTACGGCCAGGCCCAGCTCGGGGTGGTGGGCTACGACGTGCTGCGCGAACACCAACTGCCGGTGGCCCAGCTGGTGGATCTGGGCTTCGGCGGCTGCCGCATGAGCGTGGCCGTGAAGGCCAGCAGCCCCTACCGCCGCGCCGCCGACCTGCCGGCCCACTGCCGCATCGCCAGCAAGTTCACCCGCTGCGC
>CAWUND010000119.1:0-4219 GCA_963923815.1 uncultured bacterium | reverse complement strand
CGCCGGCGCTGCCCGAGATGTAGAGGATGAAGGGGGTGTCGGGGTGGGTCTGCTTCACCAGGTCCACCACCTTCTTCTGGTACGGGGCGGCGAAGGTGTCGTAGTCGATCGGGCTCAGCTGGCCGGCCCAGGAATCGAACATCTGCACCACCTGGGCGCCGGAATCGATCTGGTAGCGCAGGTAGGCGGCGATCGAGGTGGCGAAGTGGTCGAGCAGGCGGTGCAGCAGCTGGGGCTCCTGGAACGCCATCGCCTTGATCACGGCGTAGTTCTTCGAGCTCTTGCCCTCCACCACGTAGGCGGCCAGGGTCCAGGGGGCACCCACGAAGCCCAGCACGGCGGCCTCGTTGCCCACCGACTGGCGCAGGCGGGTGAGCACCTCACCCACGAAGGGCATCGATTCGGCCGGCTGCAGGGGGCGCAGCGCCTCCACCTGGGCCATGGTGCGGATGGGGTCCTGGATCAGGGGGCCCTTGCTCTCCACGATGTCGAAGTCGATCCCCATGCCCGGCAGGGGCGTGAGGATGTCGGAGAACAGGATCACGCCGTCGGGCTTGAAGGCGTGGAAGGGCTGCATCGAGATCTCGTAGGAGAGATCGGGGTTTTCCGAGCGCTCCCGGAAGCCGGGGTGGCGGTCGCGCAGGTCGCGGTACACCTTCATGTAGCGGCCGGCCTGGCGCATCATCCACACCGGCGGACGCTCCACCTGCTCACCTCGGGCGGCGCGCAGCAGCAGTGGGGCGTTGGCGGACATGGGCGACGAAAACACGAAGCGCGAACCTACCCGAGGGGCAGGCCTGCGGCTGCGGTTTCGTCACACAGCGGCTCCTGGCTGCGCTTGTCGTCGCGCTGGAACACCAGCACCGAGAGGGGCGGCAGGCAGAGGTCGAGCGAGTGCTCATACCCGTGGATGCCCCATTCGTCGGTGAATTTGCCGCCCAGGTTGCCCAGGTTGCTGCCGCCGTAGCGCTCGGCATCGGTGTTGAACACCTCGGTGTAGAAGCCGCTCACCGGCACCCCGATGCGGTAGTGGGAGTGGCTCTGGGGGGTGAAGTTGGCCACCACCACCAGCCAGCGGCCGGTGGTGCTCTCGCGCCGCATGAAGCTGATCACGGAGTGGCGGTTGTCGTTGCAATCGATCCACTGGAAGCCGTACTGGTCGAAGTCATCGCGCCAGAGGGCCGGCTCCGATTTGTAGAAGACGTTGAGGTCGTCCACCAGCCGCTGCAGCCCCTGGTGCGGCTCGTGCTGCAGCAGGTCCCACTGCAGGTCGCCCCACACGTTCCATTCAGCCCGCTGGCCGAATTCCATCCCCATGAAGATGGTTTTCTTGCCGGGGTGGGTCCACATGTAGGCCAGCAGGGCGCGCACGTTGGCGAACTTCTGCCAGTCGTCGCCCGGCATCTTGTGCAGCAGGTTGCTCTTGCCGTGCACCACCTCGTCGTGGCTGAGGGCGAGCATGAAGTTCTCGGTGAAGGCGTACCAGATCGAGAAGGTGACGTTGTTCTGGTGGAACTGGCGGAACCAGGGATCCAGCTCGAAGTAATCGAGCATGTCGTGCATCCAGCCCATGTTCCACTTGAGGTTGAAACCCAGGCCACCGATGTCGGTGGGTTGGGTCACCATCGGCCAGGTGGTGGATTCCTCGGCAATCGAGAGAGCCCCGGGGAAGTGCTGGAACAACACATGGTTGGCCTGCTGGAGGAACTTCACCGCTTCAATGTTTTCCCGGCCGCCGTGCTCGTTGGCGAGCCATTCACCATCGGGGCGTAGGTAGTCGCGGTAGAGCATCGAGGCCACCGCATCCACCCGGATGCCATCGATGTGGAACTCCTCGAACCAATACACAAGATTGGCCACCAGGAAGTTGCGAACTTCGTTGCGGCTGTAGTTGAAGATCAGGGTGCCCCACTCCTTGTGTTCGCCAATCCGGGGATCGGCGTGCTCGTAGAGATGGGCGCCATCAAAGAAGGCCAGGCCGTGGGCATCTTTGGGGAAATGGCCTGGCACCCAGTCGAGGATCACGCCGATGCCTTCGGCATGGCAGCGATCCACGAAGGCGCGAAATTCATTCGGGGTACCGAAACGGCTGGTGGGGGCATACCAACCCGTCACCTGATAGCCCCAGGAGCCATCGAAGGGATGCTCGGAAATCGGCATCAATTCGATGTGGGTGAAGCCGCGGGCCTTCACGTAGGGGATCACCCGATCGGCCAGCTCGGGGTAGGTGAGCAGACGGGCGCCGGGCTTCAGATCGGCGGCCGGTACGGGCGGACGGGGCGTGCCATCGGCTTCGATGTAGGGCTGATCGGCACTGGCATGGATCCAGCTACCGAGGTGCATTTCGTACACCGCCACGGGCTGGTCGAGCGGGTTGCGGCTGTCCCGTTGGTCCAGCCAGGCGCTATCGGCCCAGGCGTAGTTGCCGATCGCTTCCACGATCGAGCCGTTGTTGGGCCGCACCTCGTGGCGGAACCCGTAGGGATCGGCTTTCTGATAGCAGTGGCCGTTCTGGGCCCGGATTTCGTATTTGTAGATCTGGCCGGCCTTAAGCCCGGGGATGAACAGTTCCCAGCAGCCCCCAAGCCGCGATTGCATCGGGTGATGGCGTCCATCCCAGCTGTTGAAATCGCCGAGCACGGAAATGCTGCGGGCATTCGGTGCCCAAATGCAGAACTGAACCCCCTCAACGCCGTGCTGCTGCCCCACGTGGGCGCCCATCTTGCGCCAGATGTGGTGGTGGTTGCCCTCGGCAAAGAGGAGCTGGTCGAGCTCACCCATCCAGGGTTCGCGGAAGGCCCAGGGATCGTGCTGGGTGTGCTCGATGCCCCCCCGATTGACCCGCACCTGGTAACCCGGACCTGGCTGATGGCCCAGTTCCGCCTCAAACACCCAGGGGTGGTTGGGGGTGCCCATGGAGATGGTTTGGCCGCCGTCGAGCAACGCGACCCGCTCGGCCTCCGGCATCCACACCCGCACCACCCAGCCGCCGCCCTCGAGGGGTTGGGGGCCCAGCACGGCGAAGGGATGGTCGTGTTCGCAGGTGGCCAGCCGATGGCCGTCTTGCACCATCCAATCGAGGCTGAGCAAGACCATTGAGCAACTGCGTTTGCGCGCGAGCTTACGCGGGTTTTGCAGCCCCCAGCGGCTTCTCAGGCTTGGGTTGGCAAAGCCGGATCGTTAGTTGACGGGCTGGGGTTTGTTGGGGTCGATCGGGAAGTCGACACCCACGATTTGGTTGTGGTCGTCAAGGATCACAAACAGGTTGTCGGTGAGGCGGTTGAAGGCCGTCACCACCAGCACGAGCCGGGCATTGGCGGTGCTGTTGGCCTCCACGGCTTTCTTCACGGCGATGAAATTGCCGGTGAGTTGTTGCAACTCCTGCCACTTTTGCTGCAGGGCCGCCGGGCTGATCTCCTTCTGCAGAGCCAGGCTCAAAAAGCTGCGGGCACTGATGTATTGGCCACCGGCCAGGGCCGTCACAAAGGCCGCCGCCACCTTGCTGGCGGCCTGATCGGACCGATCAAAGTGATAGCCCACGATCTTGCCGTTGCTGTTCAGCACGATGAACAGATCCCGCGGCCCCTTGGCGGTGGTGAGGGCTGCCTCCACGGTGGTGTTGCGCACACCGCGGCTGATGCTCACCAGCTTCCAGCTCAGCAGCTTGGGCTGGGTTTTCATGGTGCGCTGCACCATTGATGGGCTGGTGACAGCCTTGAGTTCGTCGGCGAACTGGTTGTAGCGGGCGTTGGCGTTGCCTGTTTTCACCGCCTGCAGGATCAGGTTGGCCACGGTGCGGGCCTGCTCCTCCGTTAGGGCCTGCTCGGCTGCCGGGGTTGAGGCAGCTGGCGCCGGGCTAGCCGCTTGGGCGATCTGGCTTTGGCCCGCTTGCTGACCCTGGGCTGATGCCGCCAGGGGTAGGCCCGTGAACCCCAGCAGGGTGGAGCCCAGTACGGCAGCCGCAACCAGGGGCTTGGAGAAGGGGCGCAGGGGGCTCCGCATGGAAGGGGGGGAGACAATGGGCCTCAGTTTGCCCCAGGTTGGCTGTTGCTGCAGGGCTTCGGCTCGATCAGGGGAGAAAGACTGAGCTCGCTGGTTTCCAGGTTCAGGGTCAAGCTGATCACCCGGTGGTGGAGGCTCGGGCCGCCCATCGGCTGCGAGCCATCGCCGGGGTTGAGGGCAATCTGAGGCCCTGTCTCTTATACACATCTGACGCTGC
>CAWUND010000118.1:0-4286 GCA_963923815.1 uncultured bacterium | reverse complement strand
GCGGGGGCAGAAGACAGAAAGCCCGGACGCGCCGGGCCAGGGGGTGTGAGGAGTGTGAGGGCCGAAGCCCGCACGTCCTCGAGGCTAACGCCGCTGTTCACCCCGCCACCAGGGGCTGCGGCCTACTTGCCCATCCCCAGCTGTTGGGCCTTCTGGTACACCTTGCCTTCGGTGAGCAGGGAGGGTGCCACCACCACCTCCACCTGCTGCATCTCCTGGAGGGTGCGGGCCCCCAGGGTGCCCATGGAGGTTTTGATGCAGCCCAGCAGGTTTTGGGTGCCGTCGTCGAGGGAGGCGGGGCCGCGCAGGATTTTCTCGAGGCTGCCGGTGGTGCCCACCTTGATGCGGGTGCCGCGGGGCAGCACCGGGCTCGGGGTGGCCATGCCCCAGTGGAAGCCGCGCCCGGGGGCTTCGGCGGCCCGGGCGATGGGGGAGCCGATCATCACGGCATCGGCACCGCAGGCCAGGCACTTGCAGATGTCGCCCCCGTTCACGATGCCGCCGTCGGCAATGATCGGCACGTAGCGGCCGCTCTCCGCCAGGTAGTCAGCCCGGGCGGCGGCGCAGTCGGCCACGGAGGTGGCTTGGGGGATGCCGATGCCCAGCACGCCGCGGCTGGTGCAGGCGGCGCCGGGGCCGATCCCCACCATCACGCCGGCGGCGCCGGCCCGCATCAGCTTCAGGGCCACGTCGTAGGTGACGCAGTTGCCGATCACCACGGGCACGCCAAAGGTGCGGCACAGGGCTTCCAGGTCCAGGCTCTCCTGCCCCTCCGGCCCGACGTGCTCGGTGCTCACCACCGTGGCCTGCACAAAGAAGAGGTCGGCGCCGGCCTCAGCGATCGCCTTGCCGAACTTGAGCGCGGCCACCGGGGTGGCGCTCACGGCGGCGATGCCGCCGCGCTGCTTGATTTCAGCGATGCGCTGGCGGATGAGGTCTTCCCGCACCGGCTGGCTGTAGAGCTCCTGCATCAGCGGCACGAACTCCTCCTTGCCCACCGCGGCGATGCGGTCCAGGGCCGGGTTGGGGTCGTCGTAGCGGCACTGCACCCCTTCGAGGTTGAGCACCCCCAGGGCCCCCTGTTTGGTGAGCTCCACGCACATGCCCACATCCACCACGCCATCCATGGCGCTGGCGATGATCGGGATCTCGCGGGTCACGCCCCCCAGGGTCCAGCTGCTGTCGGTGACAGCCGGATCCACGGTGCGTCCCCCCGGCACGAGGGCGATTTCGTCGATGCCATAGGCCCGACGAACGGTGCGGGAACGACCGAGCTGAATGTCCACCAGAGACCGTGATGCAATCGGGCCAAGCTATCAACCGGCCCGTTGCACCCCGGAGGCTGCGGCGCTTCAGCTGCGGCCCCGGAAGCTCTGCCAGCGCTGGCGCACCCCATCGATCACCTGGCGGCGATCGCTGCTGCGCACCATCTTGGTGAGGGCGAATTGCACCACGGCAATCAGGCCCGCCAGCTCCATCAGGCCCGGCAGCAGGGGGATGCTGTCCAGCACCGCCAACAGCGCCCCGTAGATCCGCAGCACCAGCAGCAGGGCGATCAGGCCCGCCAGCAGGCTGAGGGGGGTGCGGGCCGCCTGCCACTGCTCCAGCAACTGGCCGCTGGCCAGCCAGCCCTGCAGCTTGCTCACCAGCAGATCCCACTCGCCGCCCTCGTCGCTCGAACTGGCGTCCGCGCTGCTTGGGGATGGGGGGGCAGCGATCACCGGCGCCGGGCTTGGGCTCGCAGGCACCTCCACGGTGCTGGCCACTTGGGGTTCGCTGGGCGAGATGGGTTCGCTGACCGAGGTGGGTTCACTGGCCGCTGCGGGCTCAGCCGTGGGCTCCGGTGCCGCAACAGCCGCGGGCTGTTGTTCCGTCGGCTGTTCCTCGGCCGGGGTGGGGGCGTCAGCGTCAGCCATGGATCCGGATGGGGGCTCGATGAACGGGGAGCTTACGGCCGTTTTTGGGCGGTGCCATCAATCAAGCGGCTGCAGCGCAGCCCGTTTGGGCAACGGGGCCAAGGGGGCACGCAGGGGGAAGTGCCCGCTCTGCAGCTGCTCCACCAGCTCTGCGGCGATCTCCGCCGCCAGCCGCGGGCTGTGGGCCGGGGCGCAGCTGAGCTGCCGTTCCCCCAGCTGCAGCCGTCCGCTGCGCAGCTCGCTGTAGCGGGCCCGGCCAAAGCTGGGCCGCACCCGCCGCGGGATGCCGTAATCCAACACGGGGGCCTCCACTTGGTTGTGGTCCATCGCCGCGTGCCGGGCCCCGTCGCCATCCAGTAGTGGCACCGGCGCCGCCAGGGCCACCAGCAGCCCGGTGTCCCCCTCCCCCAGGCGTGTGGCCCGCAGCCAGCGGGGGTTCAGCGCGTGCAGGTCCACCTCCACGGCGGCGCAGGCCCCGGGGCTGAGCGCCTGGCCATCCGCCTGGCGTTTCACCTCGGGGTTGTGGCCGCTGCCGGCACCGCTCACCCAGCCCAGGCCACCGGCCACCAGCAGGGGGGAGCCGGGCCCCAAACCCGTGAGCCCTGGCATGGCAAGGCCGATGCTGCCGGCGCCACCGCAGCTGTAGAGCCCGCTCACCAACGGGCCCAGCACGGGCCCCCAGGGGGTGGGGGTGAGCCCCTCGCGGCTGCTCACCGCCACCACGCCGTTTTCCACCACGCCGCGGTGCAGCAGCAGCCGACCGGCACCGATCCGCTCCAGGTTCAGCTGGGTTTCCAGTTCCAGGCGGGGCTGTTGTGGGCCGCCGCTGCCGCTGGCGCTGAAGGGCAGCGTCTCACCCCGCAGCAACGCTTCCAGCGCCAGGGCGCCCCCCTGGCCCAGGGGCAGCAGCAGGTCGGTGTTGCCGTGCCCCCCCTGGCCCTCCGCCGGCCCCAGCCGGAAGCGGTGGATGCGCATCGGTGGGTCGGTGGGGCCCAACTGCAGCAGCAGGCTGGCCTGGCTGGTGAATTCGGCGCCGGAGGCCACCACCACGTGGGTGTGCCGGTAGGCCTGCTCCAGCCCCTGCTGGGCCACCAGGGCGCGGAACGCGTCGGCCGTGGCCACCTGCAGCTGCCCCTGCTGTTGCAGCTCCTGCAGCTCGATGGCGGTCCGGCTGGGGAAGCTCCCGCTCAAGGCAGACACAGACGCGATGACCGATAAAATGTGTTCTAACCAAAGCTGTTGCGAATGGCGGATCCAACCGAACCCGGTGAGATGACTGCCGGGGGCGGGCCGGAGGGGCCATCGGGGTCAGACGGCCGCATCATCCAGGCCGATCTGCGCAACGAGATGTCGCGCTCCTATTTGGAGTACGCGATGAGTGTGATCGTGGGTCGGGCGTTGCCCGATGCCCGCGATGGCCTCAAGCCCGTGCATCGCCGCATCCTCTACGCGATGTACGAACTGGGCCTCACCAGTGATCGGCCCTATCGCAAATGCGCCCGTGTGGTGGGTGAGGTGCTGGGTAAGTACCACCCCCATGGCGACACCGCGGTGTACGACGCCCTGGTGCGCATGGCCCAGGACTTTTCCATGCGCATGCCCCTGATCGACGGGCATGGCAACTTCGGTTCGGTGGATAACGATCCGCCGGCGGCCATGCGATACACCGAATCGCGGCTGCAGGCCCTCACCACCGACAGCCTGCTCGAGGACATCGAGGCCGAGACCGTCGATTTCATCGACAACTTCGATGGCTCCCAGCAGGAGCCGACGGTGATGCCCGCCCGGGTGCCGCAGCTGCTCCTCAACGGCTCCACGGGCATCGCGGTGGGGATGGCCACCAACATTCCCCCCCACAACCTCACCGAGTTGATCGATGGCCTGCTGGCCCTGATCGCCAACCCTGAGCTCGACGATCGGGCCTTGATGGCGATCGTTCCGGGGCCTGACTTCCCCACCGGAGGTCAGATCCTGGGGCGCCGTGGCATCCGCGAGATGTACACCACCGGCCGCGGCTCGGTCACCATGCGCGGCGTGGCATCGATTGAAACGATTGAGGCCAAGGGGCGCCCCGATCGCGATGCGGTGATCATCACCGAGTTGCCTTACCAGACCAACAAAGCGGGCCTCATCGAGCGGATCGCTGAGCTGGTCAACGACAAGAAGCTGGAGGGCATTAGCGACATCCGCGATGAGAGCGAT
The DNA here is from genome assembly GCA_963923815.1 of uncultured bacterium. Lineage (GTDB taxonomy): Bacteria > Cyanobacteriota > Cyanobacteriia > PCC-6307 > Cyanobiaceae > Vulcanococcus. Next base: position 168 of record CAWUND010000118.1, on the reverse strand, counting down.
CGCGATGGCATGCGCATCGTGATCGAGCTGCGCCGCGATGCCTACCCGCAGGTGGTGTTGAACAACCTGTTCAAACTCACCCCGCTGCAAAGCAATTTCAGCGCCTACATGCTGGCGCTGGTGAAGGGGGAGCCGGTGCTGCTCACCCTGCGCAAGATGCTGCAGGTG
>CAWUND010000117.1:0-4310 GCA_963923815.1 uncultured bacterium | reverse complement strand
CGATGAACGCCGTGATCTGGCCGCGGGGGATCTGCATGTACACGCCCCGCACGGCCTCGATTCCGCCGTAGCTGATGCTCACGTTCTCGAGCGCCAGGCAGGGGTTGGTGAGCTGGGGGGGTGCCAAGGGGGGTGCCGGATCGTGGAGGGTGAGGGAAGGGCCTAGGGCCCAAGACGGTTCAGGGCTCGGACCATCGTCCTAGGCCACGGGCCAGCAGGTTGGCCAGGAGGATCATCACCACCAGCACAAACGAGGCGGCCCAGGCCAGGGAGATCTGGGCGTCGTAGGGCATGATCGCGAAGTTGTAGATCAACACCGACATGGTGGCGATCGGGTTGAACACCCCATCGGGCCAGAAGGGCGAAAACAGGGCGGTGAAGATCAGCGGTGCCGTTTCACCGGCCGCCCGCGCAATCCCCAGCACCGCCCCGGTGGCGATCGGTGCCACCGCCGCCGGAAGCGTCACCTGAAGGATGGTGACCGCCCTCGAGGCGCCGATGCCCTGGGCCGCCCAACGCAGTTCATCGGGCACCAGCTTGAGGGCCTCCTCGGTGGTTTTGATCACCGTGGGCAGCATCAACACCGCCAGGGCGATGCCGCCGGCCATGGCGCTGTAGCTCTGATCGAAGAACACCCGCGTGCTCACGATCAGGCCATACACAAACACCCCGCAGATGATCGAGGGCACCCCGGCGAGCACGTTGGTGCCGAAGCGCACAAAGCGGGCAAAGCCCCCGCCGGCCGCCAACTCGGCCAGGTAGATGCCAGCACCGATCCCCACGGGAATGGCGATCAAGCTGGCGATCAGGGTGACCACCACGGTGCCGATGATGGCGTTGCCAATGCCGCCGCCCTCGAGGCCGGGGGGTGGGGGCAGTTGTGAGAGCAGCTGGAGGTTGATCAACGACCCCCCTTTCACCATCACGTAGGCCAGCACCAGCACCAGGGGCAGCACGGCCATGGACGTAAACAGGGCCGCCAACCCCGTGAGCGCCTGGTTGAAGCGGTTGCGGCCCAGGCCTGGCTGATAGCTCAGGGAGCCCCGTGGGAAGCGTGGATTAACCATCACACCTTCAGGCTCAGGCGGCGCACCACCTGCTGAGCCAGCAGATTCACCACCAGGGTGAGCAGCATCAGCACCAGGGCGGCGTACATCAGGGCCGACACCTGCAGCCCATCGGCCTCACCGAATTGGTTGGCCAGCATGGAGGAAATCGTGTTGCCCGGCGCCAGCAGGCTCCAGCTGAAGCTGGTGGAGTTGCCGATGATCATGGTGACGGCCATGGTTTCCCCCATGGCTCGGCCCAGGGCCAGCATCACGCCGCCGGTGATGCCCGACAGACCCGCCGGCAGGATCACCTGCAGGATGGCGCCCCAGCGGGTGGCTCCGATGCCGTAAGCGGCCTGCCGCAGGCTCACGGGCACCTGTTGCAGGGAATCGCGGGAGATGGCCGTGATGATCGGCAGGATCATCACCACCAGAATCAACACCGCCGGGGCGATTCCGGGGCCCTGGGGTTCCGTGGAGAACCAGGGCAGCCAACCCAACACCTGGTGGAGTTGCTCCAACACCGGGCGCAGCACGGGCTCCATCACAAAGATCGCCCACAACCCCAGCACCACCGACGGGATCGCGGCCAGGAGCTCCACCATCACCCCCAACACCTGGCGAATGCCAAGGGGAATGAAGGATTCGGTGAGAAAGATGGCCGTGCCCACCCCAAGCGGCACGGCGATCAGCAACGCCAGCAGCGAGGTGATCAAGGTGCCGTAGATGGCGGTGAAGGCTCCGTACTGTTCACCGGCCGGGTCCCAGTTGGAGGTGGTGAGGAACGACAGGCCAAATTGGCCGATTGCCTCATGGGCACCGCCGATCACGGTGATCAAGATGCCCGCCAGCAACAGGCCCACCACGGCCGCCAGGGCCACCACCGCCCGTTGAAAGCCAAGGTCGAGCCAGCGCTCCCCCAGGGGCCGCCGGCGCAGGGCAAACAGATCAGGCCGGGAGCCCGGTGCCATGGGGGTCTTTACCTGATCCAAATTTATCGTCCTGGCCTGGGCCCGTTAGCTTTGGGGCTCTAGAACCCAGTCCCAGGGGGCACGGACAGGCAGTTGGCAAGGATCGTGGGCATCGACCTGGGCACCACCAACTCGGTGGTGGCGGTGCTGGAGGGTGGACGCCCCCAGGTGATCGCCAGCGCGGAGGGGGGGCGCACGACCCCTTCGGTGGTGGGATTCAGCAAGGACCAAGAATTGCTGGTGGGGCAGCTGGGCCGTCGCCAGCTGGTGCTCAACCCCCGCAACACCTTCGCCAACCTCAAGCGGTTCGTCGGCCGTCAGTGGGACGAACTGGAGGACAACAGCCTCTCGGTGCCGTACACGGTGCGGGCCAACGACCAGGGCAACGTGCGTGTGGTCTGTCCCGCCACGGAACGGGAGTACGCGCCCGAGGAATTGGTGGCCTCCATCCTGCGCAAGCTGGTGGATGACGCCAGCACCTACCTCGGTGAACCGGTGGAGGCGGCCGTGATCACCGTGCCGGCCTACTTCAACGATGCCCAGCGGCAGGCCACCCGCGATGCGGGGCGGTTGGCGGGCATCAGTGTGGAGCGGATCCTCAACGAGCCCACGGCGGCCGCCCTGGCCTACGGCTTTGACCGCAGCACCGTGAAGCGGGTGCTGGTGTTCGACCTGGGCGGTGGCACCTTCGACGTGTCCGTCCTGCGGATCGCCCAGGGGGTGTTCGATGTGAAGGCCACCAGCGGCGACACGCAGCTGGGCGGCAACGACTGGGACCGGCGCATCGTGGATTGGCTCGCCGATGCGTTCCAGGCGGAGCACAGCATCGATTTGCGCCGCGACCGTCAGGCCCTGCAGCGGCTCACGGAGGCGGCTGAGAAGGCCAAGATCGAATTGAGCGGTGTGCAGAGCACCCCGATCTCACTGCCGTTCATCGCCACCGGCGCCGACGGTCCGCTGCACATCGAAACCACGCTCGAGCGCAGTGTGTTTGAAAGCCTCTGCCCCGATCTGTTGGATCGGTTGCTGCGCCCCGTGCAGCGCGCCCTGCGCGATTCCGGGCTGGCTGCAGAAGACATCGACGACGTGGTGCTGGTGGGCGGCTCCACCCGCATGCCGATGGTGCAGCAGATGGTGCGCACCTTGATTCCGCTGGAGCCCTGTCAGTCGGTCAACCCCGATGAGGTGGTGGCCATCGGTGCCGCCGTGCAGGCCGGGATCCTCACCGGCGAACTGCGCGACCTGATGCTCAACGACGTGACGCCGTTGTCGTTGGGTCTGGAAACCATCGGTGGCGTGATGAAGGTGTTGATTCCACGCAACACGCCGATTCCGGTGCGCAAGAGCGATGTGTTCAGCACCTCCGAGCCCAACCAGAGCTCGGTGGAAGTGCACGTGTTGCAAGGGGAGCGGCAGATGGCTGAGGGCAACAAAAGCCTTGGCCGCTTTCGGCTCTCCGGCATCCCGCCGGCCCCCCGCGGTGTTCCCCAGGTGCAGGTGTCGTTTGACATCGATGCCAACGGTCTGCTGCAGGTGTCGGCCACGGACCGCACCACGGGCCGTCAGCAGAGCGTGAGCATTCAGGGCGGCTCCAACCTCAGCGAAGAGGAGATCAAGCAGCTGATCGAGGAGGCGGAGCAAAAGGCCACGGAGGATCGGCGCCGCAAGGCGGAGATCGACCGCCGCAATCGGGCCCTCACCCTGGTGGCCCAGGCGGAGCGCCGCCTGCGGGATGCCGCCCTGGAGTTGGGTCCCTACGGGGCAGAGCGTCAGCAACGGGCCGTGGAGATCGCCATGCGCGACGTGCAGGAGCAACTGAGCTCCGACGACCTCGGCGATCTGGATCTCTCCGTGAGCCAACTGCAGGAGGCCCTCTACGGCCTCAACCGTCGCTTGGCCAAGGAGCGGACCCAGGACAGCAACCCCCTGCAGGGCCTCAAGAACACCCTGGGGTCGCTCAAGGATGAGCTGTTTGCCGACGACGATTGGGACGACTGGGATCGGGGCCGCAGCCGTGATCCCTGGGCGGATTCGAGCTGGGGGGCAGCCCCTCGCTCTGGGTTTGGCCTCAACGGCTCCATGGGCATGGGCATCGATGACAACCCGCGCTTTGGCAATGGCCGCTCTGGCGACTCCCGCGATGGGCGGCCCCGCTTCGATCAGCCCCGCTACGAGGATCGCGGCTACAACGATCGCGGCTACGACGATCGCGGCAGCTATGCCAACCGCGGCTACGACGAAAGCCGCTACGACGAGCGAGGCAGCTACGACAACCGCAGTTACGACGACC
>CAWUND010000116.1:0-4330 GCA_963923815.1 uncultured bacterium | reverse complement strand
TCCTGCTCGAGCGCCTCAAGGCTGGCCTGCAGGGTTTCCGCCGTGCCCTCGCCGCACGAGGCGAGCTCCGCCTCGAGCTGCCGCAGCTGCCGTTGCCCCTCCTCCAGGGGGCTGGGGCCTGTGGGATTGGCGTCACCGGCGGCGAGGGCTTGGAGCCGTTCGTCGATCACCCGCAGTGATCCCTCCAGTTGCGCCAGCTGGCTGCGGTGGCTGTCGAGCTGGCCCTGGAGCTGTTGCCCCTGGCTCCGCCGTTGCCGTTGCTCCTGCTCCCAGTGCTCTTGCTCGCGGCCCAGGGCGCTGCCGTCGGCCTTGAGCTGCTCCAGCCAGGTGTCCAGGCCGTGCCGCTCCAGCTGGCGCGGGTCGCCCGGTGCGTCGGGGCCCTCGGCCAGCGCCGCCAGCTGGGGCCCTTGCCCCTCGAGGGCCGCCTCCAGCCGCTGGCGCCGCGGTTGCAGTTGGGCCAGGCGCTCCTCCAGGCCTGACCAGGGAATGGCCCGGGCCGCCTGGCGCAGGTTGCTGAGCTCCGCTTCCAGGCTGCGCCGTTGCCGTTCGAGCTGTTCGGCCGCATCGCTGCTGGCCACCCCCAGCTGCTGCCGGAGTTGCTGCAGCTCCTGCTCGCGCTGTTGGCGTTGCCGCAGCAGGGCCGGCAGGGTGTCGCCCCCGCCGGGGCTGAGCCGCAGCACCACCCCCGTGCCGATCTGAAGCTGCATCGGTTGGCTGAGCAGCCGCTGCTCGCCCGGCTGCAAGGTCTCACCCTCCAGGGCGATGGCTTGATCGCTGTGGATCACCTCCAGCTGGGTGGCCATGGCCTGGCAGCGGGCCTCCAGCTGCAGCAGGGCCTGCTCCCCCTGCCGCAGCTGCCGCACCTGCTCGGCGCTGATCTCCGGCAGGGTGGCCAGCTGGCCTTTGAGGTCTTCGGCCTCTTGCTGCAGCCGCTTGAGCTGCTGTCGATGCTCCTCGAGGGTTTGCTGTTCGGCCTCCAGTTGGCGCAGATCCAGCAGCTGCTGGAGCAGGTCTTGCTGCTGCTGCAGCCGTTGCCGTTGGGCACCCACCTGCTGCTGCCGCGCCTCGTGCTGCTGCTGCTCCCGCTGCTGCTGCTGTTGCTGGCCCTGGAGCTGTTCGAGCTGCTGCTGCAGGTTGCGCTGTTGCTGCTGTTGCTGCGATTGCTGCAGCAGCAGCTGTTGCCGCTGTTGTTGCTGCTGCAGGAGCGGTTGCAGTTCGGCCAGCAGCAGCTGGCGCCGCTGCAGCAGCTGCAGGTGCTGCAGCAGGGCGGGTCGCCGTTGCTGGTCGATCGTCTCCAGGCGGGTGCCGATGCTGCGCCATTGCTCCATGGCGGCCTCCAGATCCAGCACGCGCTGGCGGGCCTGTTGCAGCTGCTCTTCGGCATCGCGATCGCGCTGCTGGGCCAGGGCCAGGGGGCTGCCGGCCTTCACCCGCCCGGTGGCGGTGTAGCTGGCCCCCAGCCGTTGCTCCAGCTGCGCCAGCACCTGCTGATCCAGCGGCGACAGCACGGCGCCGCCGCCCCCGCGGGCCTGCAGTTGATCCACCAGACGGCCGTAGTCGTAGCGCTCCTGGCTGCCGTCAATGGGGTTGTCGCCGGCGCTGCCCTGGCGCACCCACAGGTGGGCCCAGCGCTCCGGCAGCTGGGCGATGCGGCGCCCCTCCACCGGGGCGTCGTAGCCCAGCAGCTGGGCGAGGCGTTCTTCGGCGGCGGGTCCGCTGAGGGCGGCGCTGGCGCTGCCGCTCAGCTGGCAGGTGCCGCTGGATCCCGAGAAGCGTTTGCGCACCTGCCAGAGCTCGCCGGCGGTTTCGAAGCGGATCTCGATCTCGGGCAATCCGGCGTGGATGCGGGAGCGCAGCTCCTCCACGCCGCGACCGGTGGCGGTGGCCCTCAGGAACAGCCCCTTGTGCAGGGCCTCCACCAGCGTGCTCTTGCCCGCCTCATTGGCGCCGCCGATCAGCGTGAGCTTGCGCCCAAACTGGATCTGCAGGTCGCCGTGCTGGCGCACCTGCCGCAACCGGCAGCTGATTAAGCGCATCGCTCGGCCTGCAGGCAGCGGTGCAATTCCGCCAGGGCAAGCTGCAGCACGGCGGTGCCTTCCGGGTTGGTGCTGGCGCTGAGCTCCTGCTGCAGATCCAGGGCCACCCGCGCGATCAGTGGATCGTCGACGCGGCCGCAGAGGTCGGCCAACTCCTGGGCATCGGGGCTGGTGCCGCAGCGGCCGCGGCGTTTGAGCCGCAGCAGCTGGGCCTCCCAGCGCTCCAGCAGGGCGTCGTAGCGCCGGTGCCCCTCGAGGCTGAGGCTGCCCTGCTCCTCCAGCAGCAGCAGCTGTTGGCCCGGCTCATCCCCCAGCAGCTGCTCCAGCTGCCGCTCCAACCGCTCCACATCGGCGCTGGATTGCAGCTCCACCCGCAGCGGCAGCCAGTTGAGGCTGGCGGTGGGTCGCGGTTGCACCACCGGCAGCTCCCCCCGCTGCGCGGTCACGGCCAGCACCTGCCCCCCCTGGTAGTCGTCGGTGCGGGGAAAGCGATCCGGCTCCGGCGTGCCGCTGTACCAGCTGCGCGCATTCACCTGCTTGAGGCCGTGCCAATCCCCCAGGGCCACGTAGTCGAGCTGCTCCAGCAGGGGGGCATCCAGGCGCAGCTGGTTGGTGGCGCTGGCGGGGTTTTCCTCATCGGCATCGAGGTGGGTGTCGAGGTCGGTGGCGCCGAAGCCATGCACCGACCCGTGCGCCAACAGCAGCCGCGGCTTGTCGGCCGGCAGCGTCGACCAATCCAGCTGGCGCACCCAGGCGGTGGGGTCGTGGCTGTCGGTGCGGCGCAGCAGCGGGCAGGGCAGCACGATCGCCTGGTCGAGTTCCAGGGGCTGGCGCTCCAGCAGCACCTGCAGGTTGGGGGCCCGCCGGCGCTGTTCCGCCTGGAAAAAGGGGGTGTGCCACACGCTGCCGGGGGCGCCGTGGTCGTGGTTGCCGGGGATCACCAACACCGGCAGCTCCAGCTTGCCGATGGCCTGGCACACGGCACTCACATCGCTGCTGCTGGGGGTGGGGGAATCAAACAGATCACCGGCCACCAGCAGCAGGCTGGCCTTGGTGGGGGCAATCTGCGCGCCGATGCGGGCGATGGCTTCGATGCGCACCTGGCGCAGCCGGGCCCGTTTGTCGGGGTCTTGCACGCGGGCGTAGGGCTTGCCGATCTGCCAGTCGGCGCTGTGCAGAAACGACAGCATGCAGGGCCGTGGGGATCGCCCCATTTCAGCGCGCCCAGGCCAGATTGGTGAAGCAAGCCGGTGGATGGATGTTGGGTCGCTGTTGGGGTCTGCTGTGCTCAGGGGTGTTGTCGGTGCTGCTGCCCGCCCTGCTGGTGTTCTGGCCGGCGGCGGCCTGGGGTTCCGGCGACCTGCCCGCCTCAGGCGGCACCGGGGCGGCGTTGTTTGGCCAGCACTGCGCCGGCTGCCACGTGAACGGGGGCAACATCATTCGCCGCAGCAAAACCCTGAAGCTGGCGGCCCTGGAGCGCCAGGGGCTGGCCTCCGCCGATGCCATCGCCGCCATTGCCGCCCAGGGCGTTGGCCAGATGGGGGGCTACGGCGCCGTGCTCGGTGAGCCGGGGGTGGAGCAGGTGGCGGCCTACGTGTGGGAGCAGGCGCAGGCGGGGTGGCCGAAGGCTTAGAAGGCCTGGATCCAGGGGTACACCTGCAGCGCGGTCCAGATGCCGTTGCGCCAGTAGACGTCGTTGTGCAGCAGCTCCTCCACCTGCGCCTGGCTCTCCGCTTCGTAGATGCCAAACACGTGGGTGCTGCCTTCGGTGGGGCCGAGGGTGATCAGCAGGCCGGCCTCCTTCTGCCGTTGCAACCCCGCCAGGTGCTCCTCCCGGTAGGGGGTGCGCTTCTCCAGAGCGTTGTCGCAGTAGGTGCCCCAGAGAACGAAGCGCATGGTGGGCGGCAGTTGAGGGCCCGCAACCTACAGCGCTACAGCCAACCGGCCGCAAACCAGGGCTGACGCACCTTGCCCGGGAACAGGATCGGCCGGTCGGTGGGCGGGGTGCTGGCCTTGGTGCTCCAGTTCACGCGGCAGCTGAAGCTGGCGGCGCCGGTTTTGTCGCTGCGGGTTTTGAGCACAAAGCCCTGCACCATGGCGTTGGTGGGCATCAGGTATTGGGCCTGGTTGCAGGCATCCACCTCGGAGATGGCCGATTGGTAGGTGGTGGACCCGGCCAGGGCCGAGGGCGCCAGGCCAAGGCCCCCCAGCAGCAGGCCAGCGGCGAGCAGGGTGCGGTGGGCCATGGCCGGTGGACGGGGCAACGTGGCCTGATTCTGACGGCTTTTTGCGGC
>CAWUND010000115.1:0-4333 GCA_963923815.1 uncultured bacterium | reverse complement strand
ACGACGACCCCGATCTCGCCTGCTTCCATCTCACCCGCTATCCCCTGGGCCTGGCGGTGCCCGACGGTCACCCCCTGTTGGCGTTGGGGCCCTCCATCCGCCTGCAGGATGTCGATCCCTACCCCACCGTGGCCTTAGACGATGGGGCCTTCCCCAAGGTGCAGGCCGCCTTGGAAGCCCTCCAGCTCTGGAACCGCTCGCTCCCCCGGGGCAGCCGTGTGTCGCTCGAGGCCACAGGGGTCTCGCTGGCCGACCCCTTGGCGGTGGCACCCGCCAGCTTGTTTAACTGCCATTTGCTTCCCGGCAGTTGGCGGTTGCTGCCCCTGGAGCTGGGCATGGTCTCTGGCGACAGCCTGATCGTGCGGCGTGACTACGCCGACCACCCGCGGCTGAAGGCCCTGCTGGTCCACCTGCGCCAACGGGCCGCCGAGCTGGCGGCGCTCCACGGCGAGGTGTCGCTGCCCTAGGGGCACGGCCGCTTCCGGAGACACTCTGCTGTTCCGGGGGGCTGCCGGGTTGGCGGGGCCACGCTGAAGGCATGACCGCATCTCTGCCGGCTGGCCTCTACCGCGTGCGCACCCTCACCCATGGGGATCAGGTGCACAACCGGGAGGTGTGCGGGCCGCGCTTCACCTGCCTCGATGAGGCCCGGGTGTACGCCAGCTCCTTGGTGCAACACGACCACCTCAGCGTGATCGTGGAGAAGCTGGCGCCGGGGGGCTGCTGGTTGCAGTTGGCGAGCCTCAGCTGAGCTGAGGCCCAGGCCGGGTCACCAGCGGGAGCCGCCGCGACCACCGCCACCACCACCACCACCGCCGCCGCCACGGGGCTCGGCTTTGTTCACGCGGATGCTGCGGCCTCACTCCGCAGCCCACACCCCCATCCGCTCGAGCCAGGCCTCCGATTGCTGGGGGCTCCAGCCGTGGTCGGCTTCGAGCACATCGGCGATGGTGATCATCAGGTCGAATGCGTCGCCGGCGTATCCCGATCCGCTCTCCAGGGAGCGGCGCCGCAGCTCCTCCCCCAGATGGAGCAGGTCGAGTTCCGCCAGCCAGGCCCCCTGCTCGAAGGCGGCCAAGGCGTGGGCGTGGAGCCAGGCGGGAACAAACGGTGTGGTCATCAGGCATACAGGTGATGCCCCTTAGGGTTCCGAGCGGATGTCTCGGCCCCCATGCCCCGCCTTCACCAACCCCTGCTGCTGCAGCTGTTGCATGGACTCACGGCCCTGCTGGTGCCGCTGGCCTGGCTGAGCGGCCTGGTGGTGTTCAGCCAGTACGACGGCCGCTGGGGGCGCCTGCCCTTCACCCTGCCGGGCGATTGGATGGATCTGCACGGCAGCGTGGGGGTGGCGCTGATCCCCGTGGCGCTGGTGTTTGGTGTGTATGCCCTAGGGCCGGGTCGCTGGCGCCTGGGCCAGTGGGGCAATGCCCTGCCGCTGCTGGCCCTGGCCCTGGCGCTGGGCAGCGGCAAGGCCATGCAGGAGGAATGGCTGCACGAGGGGGAGCTGCATCACCTCGCCTACAACCTGCATCTGCTCGGGTGGCTGCTGCTGGCCCTGGCGGTGCCGGTGCATCTGCTCACGCTGCTGCGCCGGGGCGGTTGGCCCCTGCTCACTTCGATGCTGCGGCGCTGACGCGCCTACACGGTGAACTCGTTGTTGTAGGCCTCTTCGCCGTGGGCGTTGATGTCGAGCCCCTGCTGCTCTTCGTTGCCGCTCACCCGCAGGGGCAGCACCGCCTTCACCGCCTGCAGCACCGCATAGGTGCCCACCCCCACCCACAGGGCGGTGAAGCCGGCGGCCTTGAGCTGGATCAGCAGCTGGGCGGGGTTGCCGGCGAGCAGGCCATCGGCGCCGGCGGGGTTCACGGCCTTGAGGGCCAGCACGCCGGTGAGCACAATCCCCAGCAGCCCGGCCACGCCGTGCACGGGCAGCACATCGAGGCTGTCGTCGAGGCGGGAGCGGTTTTTGAGTTGCAGGGCGGTGTTGCACACGATCGCCGCCGCAAAGCCGATCAACAGGGCGCCGATCGGGCTCACGTAGCCCGCGGCGGGGGTGATCGCCACCAGGCCGGCCACCGCCCCGGTGGCCACGCCCACGGCGGTGGGTTTGCCCCGCTGCAGGGTTTCGATCACCATCCAGCCCAGGGCCGCGGCGGCGCCGGCGCTGTTGGTGGTGAGGCAGGCCAGGGAGGCCAGGTTGCCGGCCACCAGGCCGCTGCCGCCGTTGAAGCCAAACCAGCCAAACCACAGCAGCCCGGCCCCCAGCAGGATGAAGGGCACGTTGTGGGGCGGGGCCACCTGCGCGGGGTGATGGCGGCGGCCCCCCACCACGGCGGCGGCCACGGCGGCCCCCACGCCCGAGGCCATCTCCACCACCAGGCCGCCGGCGAAGTCGAGGGCGCCGAGGCCGTCGGGCCCCAGGAAGCCGCCCGGCCCCCACACCATGTGGGCCAGGGGCAGGTAGATCACCGTGCTCCAGAGCAGCACAAACAGCAGCCAGGCGCGGAAGCTGATCCGCTCCACCACCGCTCCGGAGATCAGCGCCGGCGTGATGATCGCGAAGGTGAGCTGGAAGAAGGCCACGGCGCCGTGGCTGAGCTGGCCTTCGCCATAGGGGGCCGACCAGTTGCTCAGCCCCGCCCACTGCAGCCCGCCGATGAAGGGGGCCAGGGGGCCCTGGCCCGGGGAGAAGGCCAGGCTGTAGCCGAACAGCACCCACAGCACGCTCACCAGCCCCATGGCGGCGAAGCTCATCACCATCGTGTTGAGCACGTTGCGGCTGCGCACAAAGCCCGCGTAGAAGAGCGCCAGCGCGGGCGTCATCATCAGCACCAGGGCGGCGCTGATCAGCACGAAGCCGTTGTTGGCGCTGCGCAGGGCGGTGTCGGCGGCGAACAGGCAGGGGGGCATCAGGGCGCCGCGGTGTGGGTGCACCCTGCTGAGCACCCCCGCGGAGTTCTGGTAGCAACCGCTACGAAAACGCCGCAAGTGGTTTCAACTGATACACATCAGCTGTCGTGGGGCAGGGGCGCCGGCCGTTGGCCGCAGGCGCGGCGGCAGTCGAGCCAGGTGGCCAGGGGCACCCGCAGCTGCTCAGCGATCTGGTGGTCGCTGAGGCCCAGGGCCCGGGGGCGGCGCGAGCGGATCCACAGCTCCCGCAGGCTGTGGCTGATGCGCAGCGCAAAGCCGGTGTCGCGCAGGTGGTGCAGCAGCTCACCCTTCACCTTGGCCACCAGGTAGCTGGAGGGGCGGTGGCCGCGGCGGGCATCGAACCCAATGGCCCCTTTGCAGAGGCCCTCGTAGGCCGGGCTGAGCAACTCCTCCACCGGCAGCCCCCAGCGGCGCGCAAAGCGCTGGGCCTGTTGATGGGCGAGCCCGAGGTGGCGGCAGGTGAAGGCCCGCTGTTGGGCGGTCATGGGTCGGCGCGTGGGGCGGCGGCTTCGCATGGCACAGGGGCAAAGAGCTCTGTGCTAGCCGCGGTTTTGCGCCGTTGTCAGGGGGAAGAGAGTGTGAGTGTTTCGGGGTTTGGCCCCGGCCTGCCGCGGCTGAGAACGCCTGCGCCGCAAGGGGCAGGCCACGGGCGTGGCTTGGCTGATGCCACGCCCGTGGCCGCCTCACGCCACGGCCGTGGCGCCCCTTGGGCCACGGTTGTGGGCGGGATCGAGGGGCTGCATCGGGCCACAACCGGAGCAGTGCTGGCTGTTCCCTGATGCCCCCCTCTGTGCTGCTCACCCACCACCACCGCGGGGCGATGCGCCATGCCGCCGAGCGCGGCTTTTGGATGCCCTTGCCCCTGGATCCGGCCTGGCTGCCGCAGCTGCGCTACCTCACGGCCCTGAGCCGCGGGCAATCCAGCATCGCCGTGTTGTTGGAGATCACCGCCTTTGAGCCGTGGCGTGGGCCCGGCGATGGCGTGCTTTGGTTGCCGTTTGTGGGCCAACGGCTCACCCTGCCGTTGCCCGTGCCGCTGGGCCACCGCCGGCGGCTGCGGGGTTGGCTGCCGCAACGGCGCCAGGAGCGGGTGGTGGTGCCGTTGTTGGGCCTGCTGGCGGCCCAGCGGCTCAGCGATCTGGCGCCGCGCCCAGGGGGCGCGTGACCGCCAGGTCGGGGGCCCGCAGCAGCCCCTGCGCCAGGGCCCAGGCCAGCAGGCTGCGCTGGTCGGCCACGCCCGCCTTGCCATAGAGGTGGCTGCGTTGGCGGCGCACCGTGTCGCAGCGCACCTGGCGCAGGGCGGCGATCTCAGGGGTGCTGCGGCCGCGGGCCAGGGCCAGCAGCAACTCCAGCTCCGTGGCGCTGAGCTCCGGCGGCTGCAACGGGCCGCCGCGGTGGCGGG
>CAWUND010000114.1:0-4337 GCA_963923815.1 uncultured bacterium | reverse complement strand
GCATCTGCGTGGACTGCCGCTGGGTGGACCAGTGCCAGGCCTACCACGCGGTGGAACGGCAGCATGGCGTGCCCCATCTCAGCGCTGCGCCTGCGTTCGTGCCCCAGCAGCCCCAGATTCACGTGCAGGTGCTCGATCTGCCGGAGGGGCAGGTGGGGGTGGAGTGGGATGTGCGCGCCTGCGCCAGTTTCAGCGCCGATCCCGGCCGCTGGCGGCGGCTCTGCCCGCAGCAACCCTTGCCCACATGAGCGCGGCGCCCCTGTTGCTGGCCCTGCACAGTTCCAGCGAAACCCTGGCGGTGGGGCTTCAGCCCCTGGAGGACGCTGCCGCGCCGCCCCAGCTGGCCAGCTTCCCCCTGGGGCGTCGCCTCTCCAATGAGCTGCTGCCCTGCCTGGAGCAGGTGCTGCCGGCTGAGCACTGGGGGCGGTTGGGGCGCCTGGTGGTGGCCACCGGCCCCGGCGGCTTCACGGGCACCCGGCTCACGGTGGTGCTGGCCCGCACCCTGGCCCAGCAGCTGGCCTGTCCGCTGCATGGCTTCAGCAGCACCCTGTTGATCGCCCGCCGGCTTGCCGGGCCAGGCGGACCGCTGGCGGGGGTGCCGCGCTTCTGGCTCACCCAGGAGCTGCCGCGGCGCGGCACCGTGGCGGGCGCCTACGGCCCGCGGGCGGAGGCCCTGGGGGGACTGGCCGAATTGGAGCAGCCGCGGCTGTTTCGGGAGCCGCAGCCTTGGTTGCCTCCCCAGGCCGCCGAGCCCCATCGGCCCGCGCTGGTGGAGCCCGAGGCGGATGCCGCCCAGCTACTGGCCTTGGGGCAGTTGGCGGCGGCGGCGGATCTGCCCGGTCCCTGGGGGCCGGTGCTGCCCCTGTATCCCACCAGCCCGGTGGAGGGGCTGTGATGCCAAGACGCCCTGCTCGGCGGAGTCAGCGGCGGAGTCGGCGGCTCAGGGGGCGGCGCCTGTGGCTGCTGCTGGGGGCATCGGCGCTGGTGTGGCTCACCCGTGGCCTCTGGCTGCCGCCGGTGCCGCCCCCCCAGATGATCCTGGTGTTGGGGGGAGATGTGGCACGGGAGCGGGTGGCGGCAGACCTGGCCCGCCGGGATGGCTTGCCGGTGCTGGTGAGCGGCGGCAGCAACCCCGAGTACGCCCACTGGTTGTTTGGGCGCCAGGGCCTCGACGACGGCCGCGTGCAACTCGACTACCGCGCCACCGACACCCTCAGCAATTTCACCTCGGTGGTGGATGAGCTCAAGCGTGCCCAGGTGCGCCATGTGCTGCTGGTGACCAGCAGCGACCACATGGACCGGGCCCTGCTGGTGGGCCGCGTGGTGGCGGGCAGCCGCGGCATCAGCCTCACCCCGGTGCCGGTGCCCTGCGGTGTGCGCTGCGTGCCGGAGGGCCGCAGCAAGGTGTGGGGCGATGGGGCCCGGGCGGCGCTCTGGGTGCTGACCGGCCGTGACCTCAGGGGCTGGGCGGCAGCGCGGTTTGGGCCGTGGCTGGAAGAGCTGCAGCCTCGCTGATCAGCCCCTGATCCAGCAGGGCGTTGATCTGGGCCTGGCAGGCGGCGGTGGCGGCATCCAGGTCGGCGCGGCGGCGGGAGGCCGGCGGCGGGATCGGGGTGCCGATGCGGATGTGGATCGGCAGCAGACGGGCCCGCCGTGAGCCGGTGCCCAGGGCCCGATGGCTGTTGATGATCGCCACCGGCAGCAGGGGCACCCCGGCGCGGGCCGCCAGCAGCGCCGCCCCGGGTTGGGGGTTGTTGACGCGGCCATCGGCCTGGCGGGTGCCGTCGATGAACACCCCGGTGGCCCAGCCCTGGTCAAGCCGGTCGGTGGCGGTGCGGATCGCTTCGCGGTCGCTGGCGCCGCGGGCCACCGGGTAGGCCCCGCAGGCGCGGATGATCGGCCCCAGCAGCGGCACCTTGAACAGCTCCGCCTTCGCCATGAAGGCCACGGGGCGGCCCAGGGCGTGGCCCAGCAGCGGCGGGTCGAGGTGGGAGCCGTGGTTGGCCACTACCACCAGGGCCCCCTCTAGGGGCACGTTGGTGTTGCCCGTGGTGCGGCCACGGAACAGCAACCGGTAGATCGGGAACACCAGCAAATAGCTCACCAGCCGGTAGGTGAGGCTGGGCTTGGGGGTGCGCAGCAGGGCCGGCGGTTCCGCCGGTTTGCGGCGGCGCCGCAGCACCCGTTTCACCGCCTGCACCGGACGGTTCACAGCCCCAGGTCGGCGGCGCCGGCGATCGGGGCGGTGGTGATGCCCTCGCAGCTGCGTTTGATCAGGCCGCTGAGCACGTTGCCCGGCCCGATCTCCACGGCGGTGGCGATGCCAGCGGCGTTGAAGCGCTCCATGGTTTCGCGCCAGCGCACGCCGGTGGTCATTTGGCTGCGCAGCCGCGCTTTGAGGGCCTCGCCGCTGGTTTCCGGCGTGGGGTCGGTGTTGCTCAGCACCGGGATGGCGGCATCGGCGAAGGGCACCGCTGCGATCGCTTCTGCGAAGGCGTCAGCCGCCTCTTGCATGAAGGGGGAATGGAAGGCGCCGCTCACCGCCAGGGGGATGGCGCGCTTGCAGGTGAGGGCGCCGCTCACGGCCGCCACCGCCTCGGGGCTGCCGGAGAGCACCACCTGGGCGCTGCTGTTGTCGTTGGCGATCACCACCCCCTCGGTGGCGGCCACCAGCTCCTCCAGCTGGCCGCGATCAAAGCCCATCACGGCGGTCATGGCGCCACCGCCGGCGGCGGCCATCAGCTCGCTGCGGGTTTTCATCAGCTGCAGGCCCGTCTGGGCGTCAAACACGCCGGCGGCGTAGAGGGCCACCAATTCCCCCAGGCTGTGGCCCGCCACAAGGTGGGCGCTGCGGCCCTGGGCCTTGAGCCCATCCACCAACAGGCTTTCGATCACGAACAGCGCCGGCTGGGTGTTGCGGGTGTCGTTGAGGTCGCTGAGCTCCCCGTCGGCGGTGCCGGCACAGATGGCCAACAGATCGCGCCCCAACAGCTCCGAGGCGGCGGCGAAGCGCTCACGGGCCCCGGGCAGCTCCAGCACGGGCTCCGCCATGCCGATCTTCTGCGACCCCTGTCCGGGGAAGACCCAGGCGATACCCATGCCGGCGCGCTGCAACGTCGGGGGGAGATTAGGCCGCTGCCCCCTGGGGACCGCTCCAGCGCAGCAGGGCACCGCCCCAGCTCAGGCCAGCGCCGAAGCCGCTGCTGGCGATCAGATCGCCGGGCTGGATCCGCCCATCTTTCACGGCCTCATCGAGCATCAGCGGGATGGTGGCTGCGGAGGTGTTGCCGTAGTTGGCCAGGTTGCTGAGCACCCGCTCGTGCGGGATGGAGAAGCGGTCGGCCACGGCGTCGAGGATGCGTTGGTTGGCCTGGTGCAACAGCAACCAGTTGAGGGAACTGGGCTCGGTGCCTGTGCTCTCCAGCAGCTCCTTGAGCACCGCCGGCACCTCCCGCACGGCGAACTTGTACACCTCCTGGCCGTTCATGCGCAGCGGCGCAAACCCCCCGATCTGGGCCTCCACGCCGCTGAGCACGCTGTGGTGGGTTTCGGTTTGGGCCAGGGTGAGGCAACCGTTGCGGCTGCCGTCGGAGCGCATGCGGAAGCCCAGCAGCCCGTCTTGATCCGCGGGGCAGGCCTCCACCGCCACGGCGGCGGCCCCATCGCCGAACAGCACGCAGGTGGTGCGGTCATCCCAGTCCACCCAGCGGCTGAGCTGATCGGCACCGATCACCAGGGCCCGGCGCATGGCGCCGCTGCGCAGGTATTGGCCGGCGGTGATCAGGGCAAACAGAAAGCCGCTGCAGGCGGCGGTGAGGTCAAAGGCCACGGCGTTCTTGGCCCCCAGGGCCCCCTGCACCCGCGGCGCCGTGCCGAACAGGTCATCGGGGCTGGAGGTGGCCATCACGATCAGGTCCACCTGCTCCGCTGCCCAGCCGGCATGGGCCAGGGCCGCCTCGGCGGCGCGGGTGGCCAGGGGGGTGAGCGGCTCGTCGGGGCCACAGATGCGCCGCTCGGCGATGCCGGTGCGGGTGCGAATCCAGTCGTCGTTGGTGTCCACCCGCTCGCTGAGGCGGGTGTTGCTGACGCGGGCGGCGGGAACCGCGCTGCCGCTGCCCACCAGCGCCATGCCGTAGGTGCTCATGGGGCCCAGCGCCACCGGTTCAGCTCAACCGACGGCTCAGTCAACCACAGGCAACCGCCGACTCCGCCGTGTCTCCCGACTCGGCGCTGAGCCGTTGCAGATCCTCCATCACCCCATGGTGCGCCGCCGAATGGGCCAGCCGCAGGGCGCTCACCACCGACAGGGCCTTGCTGCTGCCGTGGCCGATCACGCA
>CAWUND010000113.1:0-4347 GCA_963923815.1 uncultured bacterium | reverse complement strand
ATTTCCTCTCCAAGATGCGGATCACCACCGTCGTCGCCGACGACAAGGTGGAAGCCGCCATCGCTGCCATCACCGAGGCTGCCCGCACAGGTGAGATCGGCGACGGCAAGATCTTCATCACCCCCGTGGATGAGGTGGTGCGCATCCGCACCGGCGACCGCGGCAATGCGGCCCTCTGAGACCCACTGCCCGTGAGGCCATTAACCCCCGGCGTTCGCGCCGGGGGTTTTTTGTTGGTGTTGCAGCCGCCCTTCCAGCAGCAGCAACCCCACCACCGTGGTGGTGCTCACCATCAGCACCAGGGCCGAAAACTGCACCGCGTTGATCACCCCCGCCGCCAAGGCCGTGCTGGCGAACACCAAGCCCGGCAGGCCGCGGGGCATCAGCCCGAAGATCACCTGCCAGCGGTCGATGCCGGCGCGGCGGTCGGTGGCGCTCACCCCCAGGCCGCAGAGCAGCTTGGAGGCCACCGCCAACAGCAGCAGCACCAGGGCCAGCCCCCAGGCCTGGCTCTGCAGCAGGGTGCTCGCCTGGATGCGCATGCCCACGCTGATGAAGTAGAGGGGCAGGAACACCTCCGACAACACCCCCAGCAATCCCCCCACCGCCGTGGGCTGGGGGTGCAGGCGGTTGAGCAGCACCCCCCCCCAGAGGGCACCCAGCAGCGCCGTGAGCCCGCTCACTTCCCCCACCCAGGCGGATCCAATCAGCAGGATCAGCACCGCCAGCGGGCTTTCCGGTGCCGCCCCGCCCCGCTGCCGCCAGCGGTTGGCCGCCAGCAGGCTGAGGGCCGCCGCCGCCAGCCCCAGGGCCATCCCCAGCCAGCCCGGCCCCTCGTTCCAGCGGCTGCCCCCCAGGGCCACCGAGAGGCTCAGCAGCCCAATGGCGGGCAGGTCGTCGAGCACCGACACCCCCACCAGCAGCCGGCCGGAGGGGGTGCGCAGCGCGCCCCGCTGGGCCAGCAGCCGCAGGGTCACGCCCGTGCCGGTGGCGGCCACGCAGGCCAGGCAGAGCAGGGAGGTGGCCGGCGCCATGCCAAACAGGCCCGCCAAGGGGGCATAGCCCAACAGCGGGGCCAGGCAGCTGAGGGCCACCAGCCGCAGGATCGTGCCGCGGCGGGAGGCCAGCAGATCGGCGCGCACCTCCAGGCCCACCTGGAAAAACAGCGTCAGCACCCCCAATTCGGTGAGGCCGCTCACCGGCTTGATGGCGGCGAAGGGCAACACGCTGTTGCCCAGCAGGAAGCCGATCACCAGCTCCACCACGATCGCCGGCACCGCCCAGCGGGCCAGGCGGCCGGCGCTGAGGCGGGCCAGGGCCAGCCCCACCAGCAGGATCAGCAGGGTGGTGAGAACGCTGGGGGTTTGCATGCCGCGGGGAGCCGAGCGCCGTTTCAGCTTCGTTGATACCGAGAAATCAGCCCCTCTGCAGGCCGTAGCGTGGGCTGCTGCAACGGCACGGCGCTGAATGGCTCGGCTGCGTTTCGATCGGCTCAAGGCCGCCGTGGTGGGGGCACCGTTGCCCACCAGCGCCCACGCCGAGGAGCGGCTCAACAACGCCGAGGCCCTGGCGATCCTCAGCTCCGATGCCCTCTCGTCCGTGGCCTACGCCACCCAGGAGATCGTGCTGGTGCTGGGCTTGGCCGGTGCCGCCGGCCTGGTGTACACCCTGCCGATCACCGGCCTGATCGTGGCCCTGATGGTGATCGTGGCCATCAGCTACCGCCAAACGATCCGCGCCTATCCCCAGGGGGGTGGCTCCTACCGGGTGAGCCACGACAACCTGGGCGACCTCACCGGCCTGGTGGCCGGGGCGGCCCTCTCTATCGATTACGTGCTCACGGTGGCGGTGAGCACGGCGGCGGGCATCGCGGCGCTCACCTCCTATTTCCCCTCCCTCGAGCCCTGGCGCATTCCCCTGTGCCTGATGGCGCTGGGGTTGTTGATGCTGGCCAACCTGCGGGGGCTGCGCTCCAGCGCCCAGCTGCTCAGCCTGCCCACCTACGTGTTCATGGTGGCGGTGTTTGCCCTGGTGATCGGCGGCCTGATCCGCTTGGCCCACGGCGATCTGCAAACACTCCAGGCCAACCAGCAAAACCTGCTGATGGCCGCAACCCATCACGTGCCCGTGGAGCAGTTGGGGGCGGCCCTCACGCCGGTGCTGCTGATGCGCGCCTTCAGCTCCGGCTGCGCTGCCCTCACGGGTATTGAGGCGATCAGCGATTCGGTGTTGGCCTTCCGCCCCACGGAATGGCGCAATGCCCGCCGGGTGCTCACGGTGATGGTGGTCACCCTGGCGCTGATGTTCACCGGCATCAGCGTGTTGGCCCACCAGGTGGGCGCGGTGTATGTGGAGAACGGCCCCACCTTGCTCTACCAGCTCGGCCAGGCGGTGTTTGGCAACGGTGTGCTGCTGCTGGTGCTGCAGCTGGCCACCCTGCTGATCCTGCTGCTGGCGGCCAACACCGCCTATGCCGACTTCCCGCGCCTGGCCAATTTCCTCGCCCAGGACGGCTACCTGCCCCGCCAGCTCACCTCCCTGGGGGATCGGTTGGTGTTCAGCAACGGCATCCTGGCCTTGAGCGGCTTTTCGGCCCTGCTGCTGGTGGTGTTCAACGGCAGCGTCAGCCGCCTGATCCCCCTCTATGCGGTGGGGGTGTTCCTCAGCTTCACCCTCTCCCAGGCGGGGATGGTGGTGCATTGGTGGCGCCAGCGCGGTTCGGCTTGGCTGAGCAAGGCCGCCATCAACGGCGTGGGTGCCGTGGTCACGGCGGTGGTCACGGGGGTGCTGCTGTTCAGCAAGTTCACCCACGGTGCCTGGCTGGTGGTGGTGGCCATTCCCTTGTTGGTGAGCCTCTACCTGGCGATCAAGCGCCACTACCAAACCGTGTCCAAGCGGTTGCGGCTGGCTGCCGATAAGCGCCTCAGCCTGCCGCCGGCCCCCGAGCAGGGCGGGGTGCCCGTGGTGGTGCTGGTGGGCCAGCTGCACCGCGGCAGCTTTGAAGCGGTGCGCTACGCCCGCACCATCGCCAAGGAGCTGGTGGCGGTGCATGTGGATCTGGGGCTGGGCAAGGCGGAGGCGTTCCGCGAGCAATGGCAACTGCAATTGCCGGAGATTCCCTTGGTGATGCTGGAGTCGCCCTACCGCTCCTTGATCGATCCGGTGCTGGAGTTTGTGCAGACCTTTGAGGCCGAGCACAAAAAGAGCCGTGATCGCTTCTGCACGGTGGTGTTGCCGGTGTTTGTGACCCGCCACCGCTGGGAAAACCTGCTCCACAACCAGAGCACCATCGCCCTGCGCAGTGCCCTGCGGGCCCAGGGCACCCGGGTGGTGACCACCGTGGGCTTCTACCTCTGAGGGCTGCAGCCTTCGATCACCAGCCCAACAGCTGCCGCACCACCCCCAGCAGCACCGCCGCGCCGATCAGCTGCAACACCCCCCAGCGCCAGCGCAGCAGGGCCACCAGGGAGGCCAGCATCACCGCCAGGTTGAGCGGCTGCAGCTGGCCGCCCGCCAGCAGCACCGGGCCGGCGAAGAACACGGCCAGGCTGGCGATCACCCCCACCACCGCTGAGCTGATGGCCGTCAACGGTGCGGCGATGCGCAGGTCGCCGCGGCTGCGCTCCACCAGCGGCCCCCCCGCCAGGATGAACCCGAAGGAGGGCAGGAAGGTGAACCACACCGCCACCAGCAGGGCCGCCACGGCGGCGAGCCAGCTGCCCGGGCCGCCCAGCAGCTGGCTCTGCCAGCCGCCCATGAAGCCCACAAAGGCCACCACCATGATCAAGGGGCCCGGGGTGGTTTCCCCCAGGGCCAGGCCATCCAGCATCTGGCTGGCGCTGAGCCAGCCGAAGTGCTCCACCGCCCCCTGGGCCACGTAGGGCAGCACCGCGTAGGCGCCGCCAAAGCTGAGCAGCGCCACCCGCGTGAAGAAGCGCCCCATCAGCGCCAGGGGCCCATCCCAGCCGCCCCAGGCCGCCAGGGCCCCCAAGGGAATCAGCAGCGCCAGGGCCCAGATCAGCAGGGTGAGGGCCAGGCGCCGGCGGCTGAAGCGGGCGTGCTCCGGGGTGGGGGTGGCGTCGCCGTGCAGCGCCAAGGCATCGGTGTGGCCGGCGGCCACCGCCCCATGGGCAGCGGGGGCGGCGATCCAGCTGGGGCGCCAGCGCCCCGCCGCCCAGCCCACCAGGGCCGCGGTGGCCACCACCAAGGGGTAGGGCAGCCGCAGCAGGGCCAGGGCCACAAAGGCCTTGATGGCCAGCAGCCGCTGCAGGGGGGTGCGCAGCACCCGCCGCCCCAGCCGCCAGGCCGCCATCGCCACGATGGCCAACACCGCCGGTTTGAGCGTGG
>CAWUND010000112.1:0-4356 GCA_963923815.1 uncultured bacterium | reverse complement strand
CCGCAAGGCCCTGAACATGGCGCCCCAACGGCCGTTGCGGGACCAGGGTCAACGCGACTGGGCCTTTTTCCTGCAGCTCCCGGATCTGGATCCGCGCCGCCTGAAGCCGCAGCTGATCCGCCACGTGCAATGGCTGCGGCCCCTGTTTGAGTTTCCCGGTGCCTGCGCCGGCTGCGGCGAAACGCCCTACCTGCGCCTGATCAGCCAGCTGTTCGGCGATCGGCTGCTGGTGGCCAACGCCACCGGTTGCTCGTCGATCTACGGCGGCAATCTGCCCACCACGCCGTGGTGCAGCGATGCCTCGGGCCGCGGCCCAGCCTGGAGCAATTCCCTGTTTGAAGACAACGCCGAATTCGGCCTGGGGTTTCATTTGGGGATCGAGCAGCGGCGCCGGCGCGCCCAGCTGCTGCTGCAGAGCCTGGCCGAGGCCCTGCCCGAGGGCTGGCTTGAGCCCCTGCTGCACGCCAGCCAAGCCGATGCGGCCGAGATCCATGAACAGCGCCAGCGGGTGGCGCAGCTCAAGGGCTGGTTGGCCGGCCAGGGCTCAGCCGTGGCCACGGAACTGCGCGACCTCGCCGATGACCTGGTGAAACGCAGCGTGTGGATTGTGGGCGGCGATGGCTGGGCCTACGACATCGGCTTCGGCGGGCTCGATCACGTGCTGGCGGGGCAGCACGACGTGAATGTGCTGGTGCTTGACACCGAGGTGTACTCGAACACCGGCGGCCAACGCTCGAAATCAACCCCCAAAGCAGCCGTGGCCCCATTCGCCAGTGGGGGCAAGGCCACCGCCAAAAAGGATCTGGGGTTGATGGCGATGACCTACGGCCACGTGTATGTGGCCAGCGTGGCCATGGGCGCCCGCGATGAACACACCCTGCGTTGCCTGCTAGAGGCGGAGGCGTACCCGGGGCCATCGCTGATCTTGGCCTACGCCCATTGCATTGCCCATGGCATCGACATGGGCAACGGCATGGAGCAACAGCGGTTGGCGGTGGCCTCCGGGCGCTGGCTGCTGTACCGCTACGACCCGCGCAGGCGGCTGCAGGGGCTCTCACCGCTGGTGATCGATTGCCGCAGTCCGCAACTGCCCCTGGAGGAGGCGATGGCCACGGAACAGCGCTTCCGGCAGCTGCAACTCAGCCATCCGGAGCGTGCCGCAGCCCTCAGTGCAGAGGCCCAGCGGGAGGTGCACGAGCGCTGGCAACTGTTGCAACGGCTGGCGCAACCACCCCAGCCAGCCCCGTGATCACCCAGTGCCACCAGCTGCTGCGACAGATCGAGCACACGTGCACACGCCCGTGGACCGTGATGGAGGTGTGTGGGGGTCAAACCCATGCCCTGCTGCGCCATGGGATCGACCAACTGCTCCCTGAGTCGATCCAGCTGATCCATGGCCCCGGTTGCCCGGTGTGTGTCACCGCCCTGAGCCGCATCGATCAGGCGCTGGCCCTGGCCGAGAAGCCCCACCATCTGCTCTGCACCTACGGCGACATGCTGCGGGTGCCCGGCAGCGATGGCCGCACGTTGCTGGAGTTGCGCAGCCGCGGCGCCGCCGTGCAACTGGTCACGTCGCCCCTGGATGTCTTGGCGCTGGCCCGCCAATGGCCCCAGCGGCGGGTGGTGTTCTTTGCCGTGGGTTTTGAAACCACCGCACCGGCCACGGCGTTGCTGGCCGAGCGCGCCCTCGAGGAACGGCTCCCCAACCTGCGGATCCTGGTGGCCCACGTGCGGGTGGTGCCGGTGTTGGAGCACCTGCTGAAGGAGCCCACCTGCGGGGTGCAGGGGGTGCTGGCTGCGGGCCATGTCTGCACCGTGCTGGGTGAACAGGGCCTGCCCGCACTGGTGCAGCGGTATCGGCGGCCCGTGGTGATCACCGGCTTTTCAGCGGAGGAGCTGTTGCGGGGCATCTTGCAGTGCGTGCAACAGCTCGAGGCCGGTTGCCATGGGCTGCAGAACGCCTACCCCAGGGCCGTGCAGGCGGTAGGGAACCCCCAGGCGCGGCGGCGGTTGGAGCGGGTGATGGAGCCGATCGACACCCCCTGGCGCAGCTTCGGGGTGATCCCCGGCGGGGGCTACCGGCTGCGGCCCGCCTACGCCCAGCTGGACGCTGCGCCAGGGGCCGCCAAGGAGCCAAAACCTGAGCACAGCCCCATCGGCCCCCACAGCTGTTGCAGCGCCCAGGTGCTGCGCGGGGCGCTGCGGCCCAACCAGTGCCCCAGCTTTGCCAACCCCTGCAGCCCGGAGCAACCCTTGGGTGCACCGATGGTGTCCAGCGAGGGGGCCTGCGCCGCCTACTACCGCTACGGGCGCTAGGCGATGGCGGGGACGAGCGAGCACTGCATTCAACTGGCCCATGGGGGCGGCGGTGCCCTCAGCCAATGGTTGGTGCGCCACTGGCTGGTGCCGGCCCTGGGGGGCCAGGGCGGCGCCCTGCACGATGCGGCCCTGCTGCAGGCTCCGGGCCGTCGCCTGGCGGTGAGCACCGATTCCTATGTGGTGCATCCGCTCGAATTCGCCGGGGGAGACATCGGCCGGCTGGCGGTGTTGGGCAGCCTCAACGACCTGGCCATGGCTGGGGCGCGCCCCCTGGCCCTCAGCCTTGGGTTGATCCTGGAGGAGGGGCTGCCGTTGGCCACCCTGGAGCGGGTGGTGGCCTCCATCCGTCTGGCCTGCGAGCAGAGCGCAGTGGCGGTGATCACCGGTGACACCAAGGTGGTGGAGCGGGGCAAGGCCGATGGGCTGTTCATCAACACCACAGCCATTGGCCTGGTGGAGCACGCCCTCGATCTCTCTCCCCTGGCGGTGCAGCCCGGTGATGCGGTGCTGGTGAGCGGTGATCTCGGGCGCCATGGGCTGGCGATCCTGGCGGCCCGGCCCGAACTGGGGTTTCGCACCGGCATCGGCAGTGATCTGGCCCCCTTGCAACCCACGGTGCAGCGGCTGCTGGCCTCCGGGCTGCGGTTGCATTGCCTGCGGGATCTCACCCGTGGTGGATTGGGGGGCGCGATCGATGAGATCGCCCGAGATGCGGGCTGCGTGATCGAGCTCGAGGAACCATCCATCCCCCATCACCCCGCGGTGGCGGGCGCCTGTGCCCTGCTGGGGCTCGAGCCACTCACCATGGCCAACGAGGGGCGGATGCTGGTGATCTGTCCGGAGAACCAAGCCGAGCCGGCTCTTGCACTGCTGCAGGCCGAACACCCCCTGGCCAGCCGCATCGGCACCGTGCGACGGCGCATCGATGCCAACGCCCCCTTGGAGGTGCTGCACCCGGTGAAGCTGCGCAATGCGCTTGGGGTGTTGCGCCCCCTGGATGTGGGCCAGGGTGAGCAGCTGCCGCGGATTTGCTGAGCTCAGCGCCGGGGAAGCTCCATAGCGTCGAGCTGGAACCCTTCGCGGCGGGCGTGGCCATGAAACAGCAACACCAACGCACCCTGGAGGCGCTGTTTGCCCATCCGATCACCCACAACCTGCGCCGAGCCGCCGTGGAGGCCTTGCTCGTGCACCTTGGCGCTTCCGTGGAGCGGTTGTCAGACCATCGTCTCCGCATCCAGCTGCCCAATGGCGAGCTGCTGCTGTTGCATGCCCCCTCAGGCCTGCAGGATCCCAACCTCGATGAGGAGGCCATCCTGCGGCTGCGGCGCTGGCTGGAGGCCAGCGGCATCATCCCGGACCACCCTGATGCTCCCCAGGCCGCGCCGCGGGGGGAGCAGGCCCGCCGGCTGGTGATCCAGCTGGATCACACCGCTGCCCATCTCTGGTGGCTGGAGGGGGAGACGGTGGAACGTTCTGAGCTCAAACCCCATGGCCTTTGGAGCACGGGCCAGCGGCTCAGCCATCGCCACGACCGCGACATCGCCGGCCAGCGGGCACCGCTGGATCACACCTTCCTGGCGCGAATCAGCGAAGCGGTGGGCCAGGCCAACCGTGTGTTGCTGCTGGGCCATGGCCACGGCCAAAGCGATCTACGCCAGCAGCTGCGGGAGCACCTGCAGCGCCACCATCCGGAGTGGCTGGAGCGGCTGGAGACCGCCACCATCGACGACCGCGCCTGCAGCGAAGGGGAGTTGCTGGCGGTGGCCCGTGCCCATTTCGGCAATGCGCCCCATCGCCACGCCGTCAATC
The DNA here is from genome assembly GCA_963923815.1 of uncultured bacterium. Lineage (GTDB taxonomy): Bacteria > Cyanobacteriota > Cyanobacteriia > PCC-6307 > Cyanobiaceae > Vulcanococcus. Next base: position 228 of record CAWUND010000112.1, on the reverse strand, counting down.
CGTAGCCAAGAGGGCCAGTACCAGCAGGCCAGCGGCAAAGCAGCCCAGGCCGGTCAGGGCCTCCCGCACGTTCAATCGCGTTTTGATGTCTGGCACCAGATCGGAGGCGGCCACATAGAGAAAGTTGCCGGCCGCAAACAACACCAGCGGCGCCAGGTGGATGGTGTTTCGCAGCCCCCAGGCCAAGAGGGCCCCGGCGGGAAACGTGAGGGCTGAGAGGGCATTCCA
>CAWUND010000111.1:0-4383 GCA_963923815.1 uncultured bacterium | reverse complement strand
GCTTCTCATCCACCTCGTAATCCCCTTCGGGATCGATGCCGTCCTTGCCGAGCTCTGCTGCCCGCACCAGGGCCTCGGCCACCTCAGCGGCCTTTTGGTATTTCTCCTGGGGGCGCTCCACCTGGCCCGAGATGATCAACGGCGTGCGGGCCTCATCGATCAGGATCGAATCCACCTCGTCGATCACGCAGTACTGGAAGGGCCGCTGCACCACCTCGGTGATGTCGTTGGCCATGTTGTCGCGCAGGTAATCAAACCCGAGCTCTGAGTTGGTGGCGTAGGTGATGTCGCAGCCGTAGTTGAGCCGCCGGGTGGCGGGGTCCATGTCCTGCTGGATCAGGCCCACCGACAGCCCCAGGAAGCGGTGCACCTGGCCCATCCACTCGGCGTCGCGGCGGGCCAGGTAGTCGTTCACCGTGACCACATGCACGCCGCGGCCGGTGAGCGCATTGAGGTAGGCGGGCAGGGTGGCCACCAGGGTCTTGCCCTCGCCGGTTTTCATCTCGGCGATCTGGCCGTCGTGCAGCACCATGCCGCCGATCAGCTGCACATCGAAATGGCGCATGCCCAGCACGCGCTTGCCCGCCTCGCGCACCACGGCGAAGGCCTGGGGCAGCAGCTCATCGAGCAGCTTTCGCTCCCGCTCCAGGGTGGCCTCCAGGCTCAGGCGCCGGCCCTGGCACTCCTCCTGCAGGTTGGTGAGCTTTTGCTTGAACTCCGCGGTGAGCCCCCGCAGTTCGTCGTCGCTGAGGGGGGCCACCTCCTCCTCCAGCAGCGAGATGTCCGACACGATCGGCTGATACCGCTTCAGCTTGCGGGCATTGGGATCACCCAGCAGCAGCTTGAGCATGGAAGGGGCCGACGTGCGTTGGCGGCAGCCTACTGAGGCAGACCCTGGCGCCCACCGGACCAACCGGAGCGCTGCCGCACCTGCTGGCACCACTCCAGGTGCTCGAGGTACCAATCCACGGTGCGCTCCAGGGCCTGCTCAAAACTGTGGCGCGGGGCCCAGCCGAGCTCGGCCTGGATGCGGGCCGGATCGATGGCGTAGCGGCGGTCGTGGCCGGGGCGGTCGGTGACCGGGGTGATCAAGCGGGCATGGGGCGCCCCCTGGGGCCGGCGGCGATCCAACAGGGCGCAGATGGCCTCCACCACCTGCTTGTTGGTGCGCTCGCCGTGGCCCCCCACGCAGTAGCTGCTGCCCAGCTCCCCCCGGGTGGCGGCCAAGAGCAACGCGTCCACGTGGTCGTCCACAAACAGCCAATCGCGCACATTGGCCCCATCGCCGTAGAGCGGAATCGGCTCACCGGCCACCGCCTGCAGGATCACCACCGGAATCAGCTTTTCCGGAAACTGCCAGGGGCCGAAATTGTTGGAGCAATTGGTGAGCACCACCGGCAAGCCATAGGTGTGGTGCCAGGCGCTCACCAGGTGATCGCTGGCGGCCTTGCTGGCCGAATAGGGGGAGCGGGGGTCGTAGGGGGTGGTTTCCGAGAAGCGGCCACTGGGCCCCAGGGAGCCAAACACCTCATCGGTGCTGATGTGATGGAAGCGAAAGGCGGCCTGGCGCTCCGCGGCCAGCTGTTGCCAGTGGCTGCGCACCGCCTGCAGCAGGTTGAAGGTGCCGATCACGTTGCTCTCCAGGAACGCCGCCGGCCCCTCGATCGAACGGTCCACGTGGCTTTCGGCCGCCAGGTGCAGCACCAGGTCGGGGTTGGCCTGGCGCACGGCCGCTGCCGTGGCCTCAGCATCGGCCAGGTCGACCCGCAGCAGCTGATGGCGCGGGTGCTCACCAATGCTGGTGAGGTCGCTGGCGTAGCCGCATTTATCCAGGTTGAACACCTGGGCAGCGCTGCCGGTCAGCAGGCGCCGCACCACCGCGCCGCCGATGAAACCGGCGCCGCCGGTGACCAGCACCCGCCGGCAGCTCTCGGGCAACAGCTCTGGCATCAGCGGGGGTGGCTCGGCGCTGGTGGGGAGGCTATGCGGCCCAACACCTGCCGCAACGCTTGCCGCCAGTGGAGGGGCTCAAGCCCCAAGGCCACACGACTGCCACTGCACTCCAGCAGGGAATAGGGGGGCCGGCGCGCCGGGGTGGGGTATTGGGCCGTGGTGAGCGGCTGCACCGGAGCCGCTGCGTTGAGCAGCCCCAACTCCACCCCCAGCTCGCCAATGGCCACGGCGAAGTCGTACCAGCTGGCGGCGCCGGCATCGCTCCAATGCAGGATGCGGGGCAGGGGCGGCAGGGCATCGAGGGGGGCGCCCCGCTCCAACGCCCGCCAACAGGCGGCCGCGAGGGTGTGGGTGGCCGTGGGACACCCCAACTGATCCGCCACCACCCCCAGCTCGGGCTGCTCACGGTGCAACCGCAGCATCGTGAGGCAAAAATTGCGGCCCACGGGGCCGTACACCCAGCTGGTGCGCAGCACCCGGCCGCCCGGACACCCAAGAGCCGCGACTTCACCGGCGGCTTTGCTGGCGCCATACACGCCCAACGGATCCACCGGCTGATCCGGGGCGTAGGGGCTTCCCTGGCGGCCGTTGAACACAAAATCCGTGCTCAGTTGCAGCAGCTGACCTCCGGTGGTGGCCAAGGCCTCCGCAAACGCAGCAGGCGCCTCGGCATTCACCGCCTGGGCCAACGCCGGCTCCTGCTCAGCGCGATCCACGGCGGTGTAAGCCCCGGCGTTGAGCACCGCATCGGGCCGCTGCTCGAGCACCACGGAGCGGCAGGCCTGGGAATCCGCCAGATCCAAGGCCATCTCGCCAGGCCCACCGCTGCGGGAACAGGGAATCAAGGTCACACCCGGCGGGCAGGCGGCCACCAGGGCTTGGCCCAGTTGACCCGCGGCGCCGGTGAGCAACACCTTCATGGAAACAGGGCGCCGCTGGCCGCGGCTTCCGCCCAGCGGGGCGCCTCGGCATCTTTGGCCGCCAGCTGCGGTGGGGCACCAGCGAGCGCCTCCAGGGGCCAGGCGATCGCCAGCTGTGGATCGTCCCAGCGGATGGCCCGCTCACAGGCGGGGGTCCAGAAATCGGTGGTTTTGTAGAGCACCTCCACCCCATCGCTCAGGCTCAGAAAACCGTGGGCAAACCCGGGCGGCACCCACAACTGCTGCTGGTTGGCGGCGCTCAGGCGGGCGGCGCACCACTGGCCAAAGGTGCTGGACGCACGCCGCAGATCCACCGCCACATCAAAGATCTCCCCCACCACACAGCGCACCAACTTGCCCTGGGGGTGGGGATCCAGCTGGTAGTGGAGACCCCGCAACACCCCCTGGCTGGAGCGGGAGTGGTTGTCCTGCACAAAGGCGGCCGGCGCCGGCTGGCCATCGGCCTCCAGCAACTCCGCAAACACGCGCTGGTTCCAACTCTCCAAAAAAAAGCCCCGCCCATCGCCAAACACCCGGGGTGTCAGCAGCAACGGACCCTCCAGGGTTGCGCCCTGGGAGCTCTGCAGCCGCTCAGCCCGCATGGCCCACCTCCAGCAACTGCAGCAGGTAGTCGCCATAACCGCTCTTGCGCAGCGGTTCGGCCAGGGCCGTGAGCTGATCGGCGCTGATCCAGCCCATGCGCCACGCCACCTCCTCGGGGCAGCCCACCTTCAGCCCCTGGCGGTGCTCCAGGGTGCGGATGTAGCTGGAGGCCTCGTGCAGGGAATCGCAGGTGCCGGTGTCGAGCCAGGCCATGCCGCGGCCCATCAGCTCCACCTGCAGCAGCCCCTCCTCCAAATACTGGCGGTTGAGGTCGGTGATCTCCAGCTCGCCGCGGGCGGAGGGCACCACCCGGCGGGCACGCTCCACCACCGAGGCGTCATAGAAGTAGAGGCCCGTGACGGCGTAGCGGGATCGGGGCCTGGCCGGTTTCTCCTCAATGCTCAGCACCCGGCCATCGGCGGCAAACTCCACCACCCCGTAGCGCTCAGGATCCCGCACCGGATAGGCAAACACCGTGGCCCCAGTGGCCCGCTCGCCGCTGCCCCGCAGCTGGGGCACCAGATCGTGGCCATGGAAGAGGTTGTCGCCCAACACCAGGGCCGCCGGCGCCCCCGCCAGAAACTCGGCCCCCAGCAGGAAGGCCTGGGCCAAGCCATCGGGGCTGGGCTGCACGGCGTAGTGGATCTCCAGACCCCAGGCACGGCCATCCCCCAGCAGCCGCTGAAAACTGGGCTGATCCTCCGGGGTGGTGATCAGCAGCACCTCCCGGATCCCCGCCAGCATCAGGGTGCTGAGGGGGTAATAGACCATCGGCTTGTCGTAAACCGGCAGCAGCTGCTTGCTCACCCCCCGGGTGATGGGATGCAGCCGTGTGCCCGTGCCGCCGGCCAGGATGATGCCCTTGCGCTGCATCAACGCCGCTTCCGGCTCGCTGGGAGGATGTTGG
>CAWUND010000110.1:0-4405 GCA_963923815.1 uncultured bacterium | reverse complement strand
TGGGGGTGCTGCTCCAGCAGGGGTTGCCCCTGGCGGGGCTGCTTGAGGGTTTGGAGAGCTTCCGCGGCGTGCCGGGTCGCATGGAGCGGGTGCGGCTCGAGGGGGTTGAGGCTCCGTTGCCGGCGGTGCTGGTGGATTACGCCCACACGCCCGATGGCCTGGAGAGTGCCCTCAAGGCCTGCAGGCCATTCGCGGCCGGTCGGTTGATCTGTGTGTTCGGCTGTGGCGGCGACCGCGACCGCACCAAGCGCCCACTGATGGGGGGCATCGCCGCCCGCCTGGCGGATCAGGTGGTGGTGACCTCCGACAACCCGCGCACGGAGGATCCCGCGCGCATCCTCGAGGACGTGGTGGCCGGCATCCCCGCGGGCACGGCCCTGCAGGTGCAGGCCGACCGGGCGGTCGCCATCGCCCAGGCCATTGCCGACGCCCAGGTTGACGATCTGGTGCTGATCGCCGGGAAGGGGCACGAGGATTACCAGATCCTCGGCACCACCAAGGTGCATTTCGACGACCGCGAGGAGGCGGAGACGGCGTTGCGGGCCCGTTTGGGCTAGCCCAGCGCCCTCAGCGCCTCCAGCAGCTGATCGATTTCGGCGTCGGTGGTGGTGATGTGGGTGCAGGCCCGCAGGCAATCGGGGTCGTCCAGCCGGCGGATCCAGATCTGCTGACGCCCCAGCTGCTCCACCACCGCCGCACTGGGGTGGCCCTCCAGGGTGAAACTCACGAGCCCAGCGGGCGGTGGTTCGGGCAGCAACGTCTGCGCCCCGGGGAGCTGCTGGAGCCCTTGCCAGAGCCGTTGGCTGCCGGCCTGGATCCGGGCCAGCCGATCGCTGGCGGAGCCCTCAGCCTCCAGCAGATCCAGGGAGCGGCTCAGACCACTGCAAAGGGGCAGGCAGGAGGTGGCCACCTCAAAGCGGCGACCATCGCGGTGAAAGCTGCTGGTGGCGCTGCCCTCATGGGCCAGGCTGCGCCAGCCGATCAGGGTGGGTTGGGCCTGCTCCAGCAGCCGCTCGGAGAGGGCCACGCCCCCCAGCCCCTCCGGGCCGCAGCACCATTTGTGGCCGGTGAAGGCGTAGATGTCTGCTGCTGCTGCGGCTTCCGCCACCGGCAGGCTGCCCATCGACTGGGCCGCATCCACCAGCAGCCAGGGGTGGCGGGGATGGCTGCTCAACAGCTCAGCCACGGCAGCGATCGGCATCACCGAACCCGTGTTCCAGAGCAGATGGGAGAGCACCACCAAGCGGGTGCTGGGGCTCAGGGCCCGCTCCAGTGCTTCGAGAACAGCCTCGGGCAGCTGTGCATGGGGCGTGGTGCGGCAGAGCTCCTGCACCGGTAGGGGGGCGATCCGGCACCCCTGCCGCCGCGCCAGTTCCTGGCAGGCGGCCACCACGCCGGGGTGTTCGGCATCGCTGATCAGCAGTTCATCCCCCGCTTGCCAGGGCAGTCCCCACAGGGGCAACACGCAACCGCTGGTGACGTTTTCCGTGAGGGTGAGCCGCTGGGGAGCCACCCCACAGGCGGCCGCCAGGCGCCGTCGCACCCCACTGGTTTCGTGCTCGATGAAAGGCCACACCGCCGTGGTGAAGGGGCCCAGCTCCTGGATGCGCTGCCAGCTGGTGGTGATCGCCTCGAGGGCTGGGGCGGGCAGTGGCCCCTGGCCGCCGTAGTTGAAGTAGGTCTTGTTGGCCAGGGCGGGCATCAGCGCCCGCAGGCTGGGCATCAGAGCACCTGGCCCACCATCACCGCCGCCACGGCGGAGAACAGGGTGATGCCAAGGGCGGTGAAGGGGTTCTGGCCCTGGGCCACCGCGAAGCTGGTGATCACGCCGGCGCCGAGGCAGGCCACGGCCAATTGGGTGGTGAGGGCGGGGCGCTGATCCACGGAAAACCCAGGTGCTGCAAGCAGTGTGCTGGGGCTGCGGCAGCGGCGCTTGCCGCTGCGGGGGCTTCGTTACCTGGCGTTGGGCTTCGTTACGCGCCGCAATGGGAGGAGGCGGGGCGGGCCCGGCCACCGCTGGCCCACTGCTGCAGGCTCTCCAGCTGCTCGCGGGCCGTGCGCGACAGCGGCACCAGCTGGGCGGCGGCGCTGATCAGGTCGGCTTCGCCGAAGTCGCGGCCGTCGCTGAAGGCCTGGTGCATGGCTTCGATCACCACCTGCTCCAGCTCCGCGCCGGAGAACCCTGCGGTGCGGTCCACCACCACCTCCAGGGGGAGCCGGTGCTCCGGTCGCCGCCGCTTCAGCTGCAAATCGAGGATGGCGCGCCGCTCGGCCGCGTCGGGCAGGTCGAGCAGAAAGATCTCATCGAAACGCCCCTTGCGCAGCAGTTCGCCGGGCAGCCGCTCCACGCCGTTGGCGGTGGCCACCACGAACACGGCGCTGCTCTTCTCCGCCATCCAGGTGAGCAGGCTGGCCAACACCCGTTGGCTGGTGCCGCCGTCGCTGCGGCCGTCCCCCGAGCCACCGAAGCCCTTGTCGATCTCATCGATCCAGAGCACGCACGGGGCCATGGCCTCCGCCCGTTGGATCATGTCGCGGGTGCGGGCCTCCGATGCCCCCACCAACCCCGCAAACAGCCGCCCCACATCCAGCCGCAGCAGCGGCATGCTCCAGCTGTGGGCAATGGCCTTGGCCGTGAGTGACTTGCCGGTGCCCTGGGGCCCCACCAGCAGCACCCCCCGCGGCAGGGGCAGCCCGTAGCGCCGCGCCTCATCGCTGAAGGCCATGTGCCGCTGCTCAAGCCAGCGCTTCAACGCATCCAGACCGCCAATGTCGGCTGGGGTGGCCTCGGTGGGGCAGTACTCCAGCAGCTCGCTGCGGGCGATGGCCTGGCGTTTTTCCTCCAGCACCTCCTCCAGGTCTTCGATGCCCAGCTGGCCGCGGCTGGCCAGGCCCCGGGCCGCCACCTGGCGGATGCGCTGTTCACTCAACCCGCTGCAACTGTGGGTGAGCTGCTCCAGCAGATCCTCCCCAAGGCTCTGACCGCTGGCCTGGGCAATGCTGCGCAGCAGCGCCTGGATCTCCCCCTGCTCCGGCAGGGGCAGGTCGAGCAGGGTGATGCACTCCTCCAGCTCCCGTGGCAGTTGCCACTCCGCTGCGGTGATCACCAGGGTGTGGGGCTGCTGGCGCAGGCTGGTGGCCAGGTTGCGCAGCTTGCGGCAGATGCTGCTGTCGTCGCTGTAGCGGTGGAAATCGTGGAGCACCAGCAGGGCCCCCTGCTCCGCCGGCACCGCCGCCAGGCTGTCGAGGGCCCCCAGGGGGTTGCGGGCCGCTTCGCCCTCGCGGCCGGGCCATCCCTGCAGCCCGCCGATGAAATCCCAGCGGGCCAGCTGCCGGTTGCCCAGCCGTTTGGCGGCGGCCGCCAGCAGGTGGGCGATGCGCTCCTCCTCCTGACTGCGAATCCAGAGGATGGGGGTGCGCGCCCGGATCAGCAGATCCAGGTGGTCGGCCCAGGCGCGGCTCATGGCTGCTGCAGGTTTTGGAGGGCCGCCCAGCGCGGATCGATGGGGGTGGTGTCGGCACCAGGGCTGAGGTTGGGGCCCGGGCACTCGGCCCCGCAGCGGTTCACCAGCGGCAGTTGCAGGTGCAGCTGCTCAAACACCCAGTGCTCCGGATCGAAGCTGCCGCGGGGATCGAGGCTTTCGCTGAGGGCATCTGGATCGAGCTCCAGCACCCCCTCACCGCCCTCCAGCACCAGCTCGGGCTCGAGCCCCTGGCTGCGGGCCTCCTCCCCCAGCCACACCACCTCACGGCTGCGGAAGCTGAGGGGATGGTTGAAATGCTGCAGGCAGCGATCGCAGCAGAGGGTCACGATCGTGCTGGCTTCCCCCTCTAGCTCCAGCACGTTGCCCCGGTGCACCGCCGTGAGCGTGCCCCGCACCGGGGTGAGGCTGTCGAGTTCGCCGAGGGCCTGATCAATGCGCCAGTGGCGCCCCTCCGCCTGCAGCTTCAGCTCCTGGAGGCTGATGGGCCGCAGCGCATCCCCCTGGGAGGCCTGGGCTGGAGGCACGCCCATGGCCCTACTTCTTGGTCTTGGGTTCGAAGGGCAGCCGCTCGCTGCCGCTCACCGTGGCGGTCACGGTTTTGGCCTCCGCCGCCAGTTGCTGATCCAGGATCGCCTGCAGGTTGTCGGGCAGGGCCTCGCGGGTGAGCAGGAAGGTTTGCACCGCCTGGAAGATGTTGGCGATCACCATGTAGAGCAGCACCCCCGCCGGCAGCGGGAAGAACAGGAACATGCCGGTGATCATCACGGGGGTGATCTTGTTGGCGGTGGCCTGCTGGGGGTTGGCGGGCATGCCCATGCCCGAGAGGATCTGGCTCACGAACAGGCTGGCGCCGAAGGCGGCCACCAGGATCGCGATGTCCCAGTTGATGGCGCCATCGGTGTAGAAGCCCACCTGGCCCA
>CAWUND010000109.1:0-4451 GCA_963923815.1 uncultured bacterium | reverse complement strand
TCCGATCGGCGTGGCGCACGGTGGAGAGGCGGTGGGCGATCACCAGGGTGGTGCGCTCGGCGGTGATCCGATCGAGCGACTGCTGAATGGCCGCCTCGGTTTCGTTGTCCACCGCGGCGGTGGCCTCATCCAGGATCAGCACGGGCGGATTTTTGAGGATGGCCCGGGCCAGGGCGATGCGCTGGCGCTGGCCGCCGGAGAGCCGCTGGCCCCGCTCCCCCACCACCGTGTCGTAGCCCTGGGGCAGGGCCTCGATGAAGCGCGCCGCTTCCGCCAGCTGGGCGGCCCGCTCGATCGCTGGCCGCGGCGCGTCGAAGCTGCCGTAGGCGATGTTGTCGGCCACCGTGCCGTGGAACAGGAACACCTCCTGGCTCACCAGGCCGATGGCGCGGCGCAGGTCGGCCAGCTGCAGCTGATCGATGGGCTGGCCGTCGAGCAGGATCGTGCCCCCCTGCAGCTCATAGAGCCGCAGCAGCAGTTTCACGATCGTGCTCTTGCCCGAGCCGGTGGCCCCCACGATGCCCACGGTGCTGCCGGCGGGGATGTCGAGGCTGAAGTGGTGCAGCAGGGGATCGCGGCCGGGGTAGGCGAAGTCGATCGCGTCGAAGCGGATGGCGCCGCGCACCTGGCTGAGGGGCAGTGGGCGGTTGCCGCTGGGGATGGCGATCGGGGTGTCCAGCAGGTCGAGCACCCGTTGGGTGGAGGCCATGGCCCGCTGGTAGTCGTCGAGGGTGCGGCCCAGGCTGGTGAGCGGCCACAGCAGCCGCTGGGTGATGAACACCAGGAAGGAGTAGGTGCCCACGGCGATGGCCCCACGCCAGGCCTGCAGACCGCCGATCACCAGGATCGCCAGGAAGGCAAACAGGATTGCGAAGCGGATCAGGGGGATGAACGCGGCCGACAGACGAATCGCCCGCCGGTTGCTGATGCGGTAGGCCTCGCTATCGGCCCGGAGCCGTTCCAGCTCCCACGGCTCCGCCGCGTAGCTCTTGATGGTGAGCATGCCGCCCAGGTTGTTGGCCAGGCGGCTGGCCAGGTCGCCGGCCCGTTCGCGCACCTCCCGGTAGCGGGGCTGCAGGCGGCGCTGGAAATGCAGCGATCCCCACAGGATCACGGGGATCGGCAGGAACGACACCCCCGCCACCGTGGGGGACAGCCAGAGCATGGCGCCCCCCACCGCCAGCACGGTGGTGATCAGCTGCAGCAGTTCATTGGCGCCGTGGTCGAGGAAGCGCTCCAGCTGGTTGATGTCGTCGTTGAGGATCGCCAGCAGCCGGCCGCTGCTGCTGGCTTCAAAGAAGCCCATCTGCAGGCGCTGCAGGTGGTCGTAGGCCTCCAGCCGCAGCTCGTGCTGCACCCGCTGGGCCAGGTTGCGCCACAGCAGGGCATAGAGGTATTCGAACAGCGATTCGGCGCTCCAGATCAGGAACGACAACACCGCCAGCACCCCCAGCTGGCCCGGCACGGTGGTCACCCCGAAGGCCGCCAGCCAGGCGTTGTGCTGGCGCACCACCACATCCACCGCCAGGCCGATCAGCACCGGTGGGGCCAGGTCGAACAGCTTGTTGAGCACCGAACAGCTGGCCGCCAGCCACACCAGGCGGCGGTGGGGCCGGAGGGTGCGCAGCAACCGCTGCAGGGGGGATGGATTGGCCATGGGGCCCGGCGGTGGAAGGGAATGTAAAGGTGCCTCCGACCCCCTGGGAGGGGGCCTTGGGCGGCGTTAGACCAAGGGGGTCTCCACCCGGAGGTGTCCATGACCCGTTCGAGAGCGTTTCATCGGTTCCATCGCTGGACGGCCAAGCTGCGCCGCCGCTCCCTGCGCAACGCCCTGCCCGAGCCCCGTGAGGGGGAACTGCAGGCGATCCATCCAAAACAGGATGTGCGCTGCCGTGAATGGCAGCGGGATCAACTGAAGGATTGGTTGGAGCCTGAAGCCCTCGAGGCGGCCAGCTGAGGCCCTGAAGCAAAACAGCCCCTGATGGACGGACCGGAGTCCGCCATCGAGGGGCTGTTTCTTGGATGGAGCTTGGCTGGGTTGCGCGTGACGCGGCAGGGCCCGAAGGCCCGGCGGATCACCAGCGGTTGCCGCCGCCGCCGCCGTAGCCGCCGCCACCACCGCCGCCGTAGCCGCCACCGCCACCGCGGTTGCCGCCGCCGCCGCCGTAGCCGCCACCGCCGCCACGGTTGCCGCCGCCGCCGCCGCCGTAGCCGCCGCGACCGCCGCCGCCACCACCGCCCTCACGGGGGGTGGCTTTGTTGACGCGGATCATGCGACCCATCCACTCGACGTTCTGGAGATCGTCGATGGCTTTTTGCTCGTCAGCGTCGGTCGCCATCTCCACGAAGGCGAAACCACGCTTGCGGCCGGTTTCCCGGTCGAGCGGCAGGCTGCACTTGGCCACCTCGCCGTACTGGCTGAACAGATCCAGCAGATCCTCCTGTTCGGCTTGGAACGAGAGGTTGCCTACGTAAATGGTCATTCCTTCAACGGAACCTTGAAAACTGATTCGTGGATGCTGCGGGTTCCGAGTGGAGCCAGTAAGCGTTGGAATCAGCCTCACCCTACAGGGCGACGGTCAACCCACCGGTGCCGTGCTGCGTTGCTGGCCCGCCAACGGGGTGGAGATGAAGAGGCTTGAAGCAACACCGAAGGGAACCGGAAGAAACCCCTCGATCCCCGACTAGCGTTCCATTGTCAGCAAACCCACATCCGTAGCGAGCGCCTCGAATGACGGCACCCGTGCCCTGGAGCCTGGCCTGGACCGATGACGGGGAACTGGCTCCCCAGGATCGCTTCGACCTGCTGCAGAGTCTGGTGGCCACGGAGAGCCCGTCAGCACAGCCGTCTCTGGTGTGCGCCGTGGAGCGGCTGGGCACCGAGCAGCTGAGCGTGCTGGCCAGTGAGGGGCTCACCGGCCTGTGCGCTTGAGCGGGCTTGGCTGGCCTGCGTCTGTGATCAGGCCCTGACGCGGCTGATCTGCAGCTCGCGGTTCATCACCCGCAGCCGCTGCAGGCCCTTGAACACGTCGTCGGGCATGCCCTTGGGCAGGTCCACCAGGCTGTGGGCATCGAAGATCTGGATGCGGCCGATGCTGCGGCCGTTCAGACCCGCCTCATTGGCGATCGCCCCCACGATGTTTCCGGGCTTGACCCGGTCGCGCCAGCCCACCTCGATGCGGAAGCGCTCCATGTTGGCCTCGGGCGGGCCGGCCTGCTCCCGGGGGCCACGGCGGCCTTGGGAGCCGCCGTCTGGGGCCTGGCGGTCGCCGCGGCGGCCATCGCGCCCCTGGCCCCCTTGGCGCAGCCAGCTCTCATCGCCCTGCATCAGCAGGGGTTGATCCCCCACCGCCAGTTGCAGGGCGGCCAGGGCCAGCTGCTCGAAGCCGGCGCCCGATTCCTGGCCCACCCGCTGCAGCATCTCCGCCAGCAGGGCCCGCTCCTCGGTGCGGTTGCCGGGGGCGGTGCTGGCGTCGGCCTGGGGTTCCAGCCCGGCGGTGAGGCGCTGGCGCAGGCGATCCAGGCGGTTTTGGTTGATGGTGGCGTTGGTGGGGATGTCCATCGGTTCGATGGGGCGGCCCACCGCCCGCTCCAGCCCGTTCACGAAGCGCCGCTCCCGCGGCGTCACAAACAGGATCGCGTCGCCGCTGCGGCCGGCCCGGCCGGTGCGGCCGATGCGGTGCACGTAGGCCTCCGCATCGAAGGGGATGTCGTAGTTGATCACCAGGGAGATGCGGTCCACATCCAGGCCCCGGGCGGCCACATCGGTGGCCACCAGCACATCCACGGTGCCGTTCTTGAGGCGCTCGATCGTGCGCTCCCGCTGGTTCTGGGCCACGTCGCCGTTGAGCACGGCCACGTCGTAGCCGCGGGCCTCCAGCTCTTCCGCCACGGTGACGGTGATCGCCTTGGTGCGGGCAAAGATGATCACCCCCTGCTTCGATTCGGCCTCCAGCACGCGGCAGAGGGCTTCGAGCTTCTGGGGGCCGTTGACGGTGATGCAGCGCTGGCGGATGCGGCTGGCGTCGGAGCCCTTGGTGCGGATCGTGATCTCCGCGGGATTGTTGAGGTATTGGTGCGAGATGCGGCGAATTTCGGCCGGCATGGTGGCCGAGAACAGCACCACCTGGCGCTGTTCGGGCAGTTGGCCCAGCACCCACTCCACGTCGTCGATGAAGCCCATGCGCAGCATTTCATCGGCCTCATCCAGCACCAGGCTGCGCAGCCCGGAGAGGTCGAGGGTGCCCTGGCGCATGTGGTCCATCACCCGGCCGGGGGTGCCCACCACGATCTGCACCCCGCGCTTGAGCCGGGCGATCTGATCGCGGAAGTCGGAGCCGCCGTAGATCGGCAGCACCCGCAGCTGCGGCATCTTGGCCGCGTAGCTGCTGAAGGAATCGGCCACCTGGATGGCCAGTTCGCGGGTGGGGGTGAGCACCAGCACCTGGGGG
>CAWUND010000108.1:0-4456 GCA_963923815.1 uncultured bacterium | reverse complement strand
TGCCGGTGGCCAGGGCCGCCGCCGCCGGTGGCGCCAGCAGCTTTGGCGTGGCCACCCTGCAGGAGGGGGTGGAGCTGCGCCAGGCCGGCCTGGCGCAACCGGTGCTGGTGCTGGGCAACCTCACCCACCCCGATGAGCTGCGCGCCTGCCTGCACTGGCAGTTGATGCCCACCCTGAGCGGCATGCGCGAGGCACTGCTCTGCCAAAACCTGGCGGCCGGCAGCGGCCGGCCCATGGCCGTGCACCTCAAGCTCGACACCGGCATGTCGCGCCTGGGGGCCCCCTGGCAGGAGGGCCAGCGGCTGGTGGAGGCGATCGCCGCCCTGGAGGCGGTGCAACTGGCGGGGGTGTACTCGCATCTGGCGGATGCGGATGCCCCGGGGGCGGGCCTCGATCCGCTCACCCGCCAGCAGCAGCAGCAGTTTGAGGCGGTGCTCACCGGGCTGCAGCAGGCGGGGCTGCCCAGCGGCGCCCGCCACCTGGCCAATTCCGCCGCCACCCTGCGCAGCCCCGGGCTCCACTACGACCTGGTGCGGGTGGGCTTGGCCCTCTACGGCCATCGCCCCGCCGCCCACCTGGGGGGCGGCCTGGCGCTGCAGCCGGCCATGCAGGTGCGGGCGCGGGTGAGCCTGATTCGCCAGGTGCCGGCCGGGGTGGGGGTGAGCTACGGCCACCGCTTCATCACCAGCCGCCCCAGCCGCCTGGCGGTGGTGGGCATCGGCTACGCCGATGGGGTGCCACGGCTGCTGTCCAACCGCTTGCAGGTGCTGTTTCAGGGGCGGCCGGTGCCCCAGGTGGGGGCCATCACCATGGACCAGCTGGTGCTCGATGCCACCGATGTGCCGGAGCTGGACCAGGGCGCCGTGGTGACCCTGCTGGGGGAGGACGGCGGCGCCCGCATCGACCCCCTCGCCTGGAGCGAGCCCTGCGGCACGATCCCCTGGGAGATCCTCTGCGGCTTCAAACACCGCCTGCCGCGGCTGCCCTGCCGGGCGCCGCTCCAGCCTGAGATCGGGGGGCAGGGCTGATAAGCTTCGCTGGCCGCTGGAGAGGTGGCTGAGTGGTTGAAAGCGGCTCCCTGCTAAGGAGTTACAGGAGGCAACTTCTGTCGAGGGTTCGAATCCCTCCCTCTCCGTTGAACTTGTTCTCCTGAACTGGGTGCGCCGGACTGGCGCGCCTGCTGATCAGCCCGGCAGGAGCCGTCTGCACAGCTCCGGCAACAGGCCTGTGTCGGCGGCCCGCTCCGCCCCTTCGCTGAACACCACCAGCAGCATCGGTGCGTGGCCCTCGGCCTCCACGTAGGCCGCATCGTGGCGGGCCTGGCTCATCCAGCCCGCCTTGCTCCACAGCTGGGCTCCCGGGGGCAGCCCCTCCCCCAGGAAGCCATCCACCTGGTTGTCGGGGTCGGCGGCCCGTTGCGCCGGATCGAGGCTGCGGGCCAGCAGCCCCTGCATGCGCCGGCAGGCCTGGGGGGAGAGCAGCCCGCCGGCGATCACGGCGTGGAGCAGCCGGGCGGTGAGGTTGCTGCTGAGGCGGTTGCGGTTGCTCAGATCAGCCCCGTAAAACTGCCGCTCGCGGCCGTAGGGGCCATCCCCCCAGGTTTTCTGGCAGGCGTTGCAGCCCGCCCATTCCGGCCAGCCCAGCTCTGCCAGCCAGCGGTTCACCAGCTGGCGCCGCTGCCCCCAACTGGCCAGGGCATCCGGGGCCAGCTCCGGCCCGCTGGTGGTGCCGGTGAGCAGGTCGAGCACCAGGCCGGTGGCGTCGTTGCTGGAGTCGCGGATCATGTCCGCCAGGGCGCGGCGCAGTTCGGGGCTGTCGTCGAGCAGCTGCCGCTGCAGCCAGGCTTCCGCCGCCACCAGATACACCAGCTTCACCACGCTGGCGGGGTAGCGGGGCCGATCGCCGTTCCAGCTGGCCCCCTGGGGCCGTTGCTCCCAAACGCTGGCACTGTCGCTGTTGGCGGCGCTCTGCAGCAGCGAATGCCCGTAGCGCAGCCAGGTGATCGAGAGCTCCTGCTCCAGCTCCGGCCGCCCCTCGGCCTGGAGCTGGGCCACCGCCGCGGCCAGCCGCTGGGCCATCGCCCCATCCGGGCTGTAGAACGCCATCGCCGCTTAGGAGCTCATGGGGAGATTAGGCAGGTTGGCCGAGGGCACCCCCGTGGCCCTGGAGCTGCTGCATCCCGGTGGCTGCTGGCGGCTGGATGCCCCCCTGGATCTGCACAGCCACTGGAGTGGCCCGGGCCTGGCCACCCAGGCGGCCGCGGGGCGCAGCCTGCAGGTGCTGGAGCCCCCCGCCGCTGCCTGCGCCCGGTTGCGGGTGCGCCTGCTGGAGGACGGCTACCCCGGCTGGGTGGATCCCCAGCGGTTGCTCGGCCATGCCCGCGCCACCGCGCCGCGGCCGCCGCGGCCGTTGCCGGAGGCCCAGATCAGGGCGGCGCTCCCGGCGGTGCTGGCCTTCGCCGAGCGGGCCCGGCAGCGGCCCAACCGCTACCTGTGGGGCGGCAGCCTCGGCCCCGATTTCGATTGCTCCGGCCTGATCCAGACGGCCTACGCCTCCGCCGGCATCTGGATCCCCCGGGATGCCTACCAACAGGAGCGTTTCTGCCAGCCGGTGGCGGTGGCACCCGGTTGCTACGGCCTGCTGCGGCCCGGGGATTTGATCTTCTTTGGGCGGCCCCAGCGCTGCACCCATGTGGGGCTGTATCTGGGGGCCGGGCGCTACCTGCACAGTTCGGGCCAGCAGCACGGCCGCGATGGCCTCGGCATCGACGGCCTCGATCCCCAGCTCCAGGATCCGGTGAGCAGCCACTACCGCGCTGAGTTGCGCGGGGCCGGCCGGGTGGTGCGCTGCCACGACGGCACAACCCTCGCTTAGGTTCCTGCCACCGCCGCGCGTCAGCGATGGGCCCTGAGCTGCCACCCGAGCTGTCCATCGTGGTGCCGCTCTACAACGAGGCGGAGAGCCTGCCGGCGCTGGTGGAGCAGTTGCTGGCGGCCCTGCGGCCCCTGGGGCGCAGCTTCGAGTTGGTGCTGGTGGACGACGGCTCCAGCGATGGCACCGCCGCCGTGCTGCGGCAGCTGGCGGCGCAGACCCCGGAGCTGGTGGCGGTGTTGCTGCGCCGCAACTACGGCCAGACCCCGGCCATGTCGGCCGGCTTCGACGCCAGCCGTGGCGCGCTGATCGTGACCCTCGATGGCGACCTCCAAAACGACCCCGCCGATATCCCGCTGCTGCTGGAGCAGCTCGAGCAGGGCTACGACCTGGTGAGCGGCTGGCGCCATCAACGCCAAGACCCGGCCATGAGCCGCAAATTGCCCAGCCGCCTGGCCAACCGCCTGATCGCCCGGGTGACGGGGGTGCGTCTGCACGACTACGGCTGCTCCCTCAAGGCCTACCGCCGCGAGCTGGTGGAGGACATGAACCTCTACGGCGAGCTGCACCGGTTTTTGCCCGCCCTGGCCTTCATCGAGGGGGCCCGCATCAGCGAGGTGAAGGTGAACCACCGGGCCCGCCGTTACGGCTCCAGTAAGTACGGCATCGACCGCACCTTCCGGGTGCTGATGGACCTGCTCACCGTGTGGTTCATGAAGCGCTTCCTCACCCGGCCGATGTACGTGTTCGGCTTCGGGGGGCTGCTGTCGGTGGCCCTGGGGGTGGTGCTCAGCCTCTATTTGCTGAGCCTGAAGCTGCACGGGATCGACATCGGCAGCCGCCCGCTGCTGCTGGTGGCGGTGTTGGCGTTGATCTGTGGGGTGCAGCTCTTCTGTTTTGGCCTGCTGGCGGAGCTGCAGATGCGCACCTACCACGAGAGCCAGGGGCGGCCGATCTACCGGGTGCGGGCCACGTTGCGGGGCGGCTTGGCCGCGGGCTGAGCGGCGCTGCTGCGGCCGCGGAAGCGCTCCATGGCGGCGGCCGCCAGGCGGCTCACCTGGGGATCGGCATCGCGCAGGCCCCGCTGGATCAGGGGTAGGGCGGCGCGGTGGCCCCAGAGGCCGCAGGTGGCCATGGCCCGCTGGCGCTCGCCACCGCCCGCCTGGAACTGCCGCTCCAGCTGCAGCAACAGCTGGCGGCGGCCCCGCAGATCAGCGGCGGCCGGCAAGGCCGGTGGCGCCGCGGTGTGGCCGCTGGCCGCGGCGGCCTTGGCGCCGCCGGCCCCCTGCACCAGGGTCATCTGGCTGCGGTTGAGGGCCGCGATGGCGCTGGTGTCGGTGGAGCGCAGGATCGTGGTGCGGGGGCGCCCCAGCAGCCACAGCACGGCGATCACGGCGGCGATGGCTGCTCCGGAGAGGGCCTGGTTCATGGCGATGGGGGTGCCGGTCTGAACTTTTATGTCGCCCCTTTCGCTGCCCAACAGCAGTTTCAGGAGCGCTCCTTACAGTGCCGACGGTAGCTGTATTGGCCCACGCTGATGACCGGAGACTTCGTCGCCGCCTGGATGCCCTCGGTGTTCGTGCCC
>CAWUND010000107.1:0-4521 GCA_963923815.1 uncultured bacterium | reverse complement strand
CAGGAAGCCCGCGACAGCCGCCGCACGGCTGCGGCCTAAACGGCTCCGGAAAGTTCGAGCAGGGCCACTTCCCAGGCCAGCCGCGGCTGCACGTAGGCCCGCAGCTGGCGGCGCAGCGTCTCCAGGCGGCGCTGCTGAGACGCATCAGGGCGCTGGCGCCACAGCCGCAGCTGCCACCAATCCAGCAGCCACAACTGCTCCTCCACCTCCAGCGCTTCGCTGAGGTCGCGGGCCAGGGCCAGGGCCTCCTGGGGTTTGACCCGTGCGTCCGAAGCCGCCAGCAGGGCCGCACAGCGTGGAGGCAACTCCGGCGGCAGGGCCCGCCATTGGCGGCGGTGGGCCAGCAAGGCGCCCGGTGATCCGGCCGCCAGCTCCAACAGCTCGGGGGGATCGGCCGGCGGGGGTGCGGCGTCGGGGTCAGCGTCCGGATCCTCGGCTGGGGGCGGCACCTGGCCCAGCACCAGCTCCACATCGCCCGCCGTCAGGCGGGCGAAGGGGATGGTCTGGCAGCGGGAGCGGATGGTGCTCAGCAGCCGATCGGGGGCGGCACTGAGCAGAATCAGCAGGCCATCCCCAGGCTCCTCCAGGGTTTTGAGCAGGGCATTGGCGGCCCCCTCGGCCATGGCCTCCACCGCCTCGATCACCACCAGGCAACGGGGGGCCTCCACGGGCCGGCGCGCCAGAAACTGCGACACCGCCCGCACCTGCTCGAGCCGCAGCTGCGGCGGCGCCTTGCGGCTGATGCCCGCCGCCGCGGCCTGGGACAGCGGCACCAGCTGCCCCTTCTCGCTGTAGGTGGGCTCCACCCAGAGCAGGTCGGGATGGTTGCCCGCCTGCAAACGCCGGCGCAGCGACGGATCCGCGGCGCCCGCGGTGATCACCCCCTCAAGAAAGCGCAGGGCCCCAAGGCGCCGCCCCACCCCCTCAGGGCCGCTGAAGAGGTAGGCGGGGGCCAGCCGTTGCTGCTGCAGGGCCGCGGCCAGCAGGGCCACCGCCTGCCCCTGGCCCACCAGATCGGCAAACAGGGCCGTGGGGGACGGCGCCGCCATCAACCCTGGCCAGACGCGGGGGCCACCAGGGCCGCGATGGCGGCCTGCAGCTCGGAGGTCACCTGCTCGGGGCTGGCGCAGGCATCCAGACGCCGCCAGCCCCCCTGGGCCGCCAGGGCCCCAAAGCCCGCACACACCCGTGCCAAAAAGGCCTCGCCGGCGGCTTCGATGCGATCCGCGTCGCGGTGGCCCCGGCGCCGCAGCGACTCCTCCAGGGGAATCTCCAGCAGCACCGTGAGATCCGGTTGCAGTCCGCCGGTGGCCACGAGCGTGAGCTGATCGATCAACTCGAGCGACAGGCCGCGGCCATAGCCCTGGTACGCGGCGGTGGAGCCGCTGAAGCGGTCGCAGAGCACCCAGTGCCCGGCCTCCAAGGCCGGCCGGATGCGTTCCTGCACGTGCTGGGCGCGGTCGGCGGCATACAGCAGCAACTCGGCGGTGCTGCAGGGGGCCGCATCACCGGGGGGATGCAGCAACTGTTGGCGCAGGGCCTGCCCCAAGGGGGTGCCGCCGGGTTCGCGGGTCACCAGCAGCTGGGCGCCGGCCGGCAGCAGGCCGCTGTGGGGCAACCAGTGGCGCAGGCGCTCGATCTGGGTGGTTTTGCCGCAACCATCGATGCCCTCGAGCACGAGGAAGCGTCCGCGCTTAAGCATCACGGCTGAGCGTGAGGGCATTGACCACCACGGTGATCGAACTGCAGGCCATCAACAACGCCGCCAAGGGGGGGGAGAGCAGCACGCCAAAGCCTGGCAGCAGAACCCCGGCGGCGATGGGAATCACCACCAGGTTGTAGCCGAAGGCCCAGGCCAGGTTCTGGCGCACCTTGGCCATGGTGCGGCGGGCCAGCCGCAGCGCCAGCGGGATGGGGGTGAGCCGATCACCGAGCACCACCAGATCCGCCGCATCCATGGCCACCTGGGTGCCGGTGCCCACCGCGATGCCCAGATCCGCCGCCGCCAGGGCCGGGGCATCGTTGATGCCATCCCCCACCATCGCCACCGCACCGCCGCCCCGGGCCGCTTCGATGCGCTCCAACTTCTGCTGCGGCAGCAGGCCCCAGGCCAGCTGGCTTGGCGCCAGCCCCAGGGCGGCCCCCAGGCGCTCCACCGCCGGCTGGCGGTCGCCGCTGAGCAGCCCCAGCTGCAACCCCAGGGCCTGCAGCTGGCTGAGGGCCTGGGGCGCGTCCGCACGGGCCCCATCCTCGAGGGCCAACAGCCCGATCAGGCGAGCCCCAACGGCCACGGCCACCGGGGTGGCGCCACGGTCGCCCTGGTCCGCCAGCCAGCGGAGCTCCGGCTCCGCCAGCGCGATCCCCTGGGTCTGCAACCAATCCGGCTGCCCCACCAGCACGGTGCCATGGCCCTCCACATCCCCCCGCAGCCCCTGGCCGGGGAGGGTGGTGGCCTGTTGCACCGGCAGCAGGGGCAAGGCCAGCTCCTGGCAGCGCTGCAGCAGGGCATGGGCCAAGGGATGGCGGGTCTGGGCCTCGAGGCTGGCGGCCAACTGGATCAGCTGCGCCTCACCGGTGCCTGGGTCGACCAAGCGCAGGGCCGCCAGCCGCGGCCGCCCGATGGTGAGGGTGCCGGTTTTGTCAAACAGCAAGGTGCGCAGGGCCGCAGCGGCTTCGATGGCATCCCCACCGCGGAACAACACACCGGCCTGGGCGGCACGCCCGGTGCCGACGCTGATGGCGGTGGGGGTGGCCAAGCCCAGGGCGCAGGGGCAGGCCACCACCAGCACCGCAATGCTCAGCTGAATCGCCAACACCAACGGGGTTTCAGCCCCCATGCCGAGGCTGCGATGGCCGCCGTGCAGGTGGGCCGATGGGGCATGCGCCAGCACCTGGGGCCACAGCTGGGTGCCCCATTGCCACCAGAACACAAACGTGAACGCCGCCAGCAGCAGCACCACCCCGGTGAAGCGCCCCGCCAACTGATCCGCCAGGCGCTGAATCGGGGCCTTGCGGGCCTGGGCCTGTTCCACCAGGCCAATGATCCGCGCCACGGCGCTGTCGCGGCCGGCCCGCACCACCTCCAACACCAGCGGGGCCTGGAGATTGAGGCTGCCGGCGGCCAGTTCGGTGCCGGCCTGGGCCTCCAGGGGCAACGGCTCGCCGGTGAGGCTGGACACATCCAGGGCGGAGCTGCCCTCCAGCACACGGCTGTCCACGGGGATGCGATCCCCCGGCAACACCCGCAGCCGATCGCCGGGGCGCAGGGCCCCCACCCGCACGGACCGCACCGGGGCCTGGGCCCCTTCACCGAGCAGCAGCAGGGCCTCATCGGGCTGCAACGCCCAAAGCTCCCGCAGGGCATCACCGGTGCGCAGCCGGGCGCGCTCCTCGATGAAGCGCCCCAGCAGCACAAAGCCCAGCAGCATCACCGGCTCGTTGAAGAAGCACTGCCAGCCCACCGCAGGCCAGATCAGGGCCACGAGGCTGGCCCCGTAGGCACTGCCCATGCCCAGGCCCACCAGGGTGTCCATCCCCGGCGCCCCCGCCAGGGCGGAGCGCACCCCCGTCACCAGGATGGGGCGACCCGGCAGCGCCAGGGCCAGGGTGGCCACCAGGGCATGCAGGTGGATATCGGCCAGCCAGGGCAGCGGCAGCTGCCGGGCCTCCGCCAGGTGCCCCCCCGCCGACACCAGCAGCAACAGCAGGGCCACCACCAGCTGGCGCCAGCGCTGCCACCAGCTGCGTTGTTGCTGCCGCGCCGCCAGCGGCAACGGCCCCTCCGCATCCAACGGGCGGCGCTGGGCCCCGTAGCCCATGGCAGCCAGGGCCTCGATCAGCGGTTCCACCGGGTCGCCCTGGGCCTCGAGGGCGGGATCCAGGGCCACCCAGGCGGTGCGGGTGAGCAGGTTGACGCTGGCCTGGCGCACGCCGGGCTGGGCCAACAGCCGCTGCTCCACGGCGCGCACGCAGCCGCCGCATTTCATGCCCTCCACCTCCAGCAGCAGCGGGGCTTCGCCGCTGGTGATCGGATCAACGCCGGTGGCCACGGGCTGGGGCGGAGGGTGCCCTCAGGCTAGGGAGAGCATCCACAGAAACCAGCAGGGGCCGCAGCGATCCGCGGCCTCGGGTGAGGATGGGGCCACGCCACTTCCGGTTCGCCGTGCCCCGCTCCCAGCGCAACGACAACTTCATCGACAAGAGCTTCACGGTGATGGCCGACCTGATCCTCAAGGTGCTGCCCACCAACCAGCGCGCCAAGGAGGCCTTCGCCTACTACCGCGACGGCATGAGTGCCCAGGCCGATGGCGAATACGCCGAAGCGCTCGACAACTACGCCGAGGCCCTGAAGTTGGAGGAGGACCCCAACGACAAGGCCTTCATCCTCTACAACATGGCCCTGGTGTTCGCCAGCAACGGTGAGCACGAGAAGGCCCTTGAGCACTACGGCCAGGCCCTGGATCTGAACAGCAAGATGCCCCAGGCGCTCAACAACATGGCGGTGATTCACCACCACCTGGG
>CAWUND010000106.1:0-4560 GCA_963923815.1 uncultured bacterium | reverse complement strand
CCGCCGGCCGCGAATCGATCACCGCCAAGCTGGTGGCCAACCTGCTGGCCAAATCGGGCGTGGATCGCGTGCTGGCCATGGACCTGCACTCCGCCCAGATCCAGGGCTATTTCGACATCCCCTGCGACCACATCTACGGCTCGCCGGTGCTGGTGGATTACCTGGCCGGCCGCGACTTCGGCGAGGTGGTGGTGGTGTCGCCGGATGTGGGCGGCGTGGCGCGGGCCCGGGCCTTCGCCAAGAAGATGAACGACGCCCCCCTGGCGATCATCGACAAGCGCCGCTCGGGCCACAACGTGGCCGAAAGCCTCACGGTGATCGGCGATGTGGCCGGCAAAACCGCGATCCTGATCGACGACATGATCGACACCGGCGGCACCATCTGCGCCGGCGCACGGCTGCTGCGGGAGCGGGGCGCCACCCGGGTGCTGGCCTGCGCCACCCATGCGGTGTTTTCACCGCCGGCGGTGGAGCGCCTGTCGGCCCCGGGGCTGTTCGAGGAGGTGATCGTCACCAACTCCATCCCCCTCAGCGACGACCGCCGCTTCCCCCAGCTGCAGGTGCTGTCGGTGGCCAACATGCTCGGCGAAGCCATCTGGCGCATCCATGAAGAGAGCTCGGTGAGCTCGATGTTCCGCTGATGCGGCAGCGCTGGCGTCGCCTCGCCCTGGCGGCGGCGCTCGCCCTGGCGCCCCTGGTGAGCGCCGCCGCGGCCCAGGCCGTGCCGGCGCCGCGGCGCATCGGCGTGTGGCTCACCAACAGCCCCAGCCCGCTCTATTACGAGCGGGGGCGGCTGGAGCAGGCGGTGGAGGAGCTGGCCGCCAGCGGCTTCAACACCCTCTACCCCAACGTGTGGAGCCGCGGCACCACCTTCCACCGCAGCCGCTGGGCACCGATCGAACCGGCCCTGGAGCGCAGTGGCGCCCGCCACGACCCCATCTGCAGCCTCACCGAGGCGGCCCATCGCCGCGGCCTCAAGGTGATCCCCTGGTTTGAATACGGCCTGATGGAACCCGCCGATGCGGCGGTGGTGCAGGCCAACCCGGAGTGGGTGCTTCAAAAGCGCGATGGCACCAGCACCGTGGTGATGCACGGCAAGCCGATGGTGTGGCTCAACCCCGCCCATCCGGGGGTGCAGCAGCGGCTGTTGGGGCTGATCGGGGAAATCGTGCAGCGCTGCAAGGTGGATGGCATCCAGCTCGACGACCATTTCGCCTGGCCGGTGGAGCTGGGCTACGACCCCTTCACCCGGGCCCTCTACCAACAAGACACAGGCCGCGAGCCGCCCGACAACCACACCGACCGCGCCTGGATGACCTGGCGGCGCCACCAGCTCACCGGTTTGCTACGCCAACTGCGGGCCACCCTGCGCAGCAACGGCCTGGGCAGCGCCTACGTGAGCCTCTCCCCCGGCCCGTTCCGCTTCGCCTACAACGTGTGGCTTCAAGACTGGGAGATCTGGGCCCTCGGCCACCTGATCGATGAGCTGGTGGTGCAGAACTACGCCTACTCCGTGAAGGGGTTCGAGCGGGATCTGCAGCAACCCGCCCTGGTGAAGGCCAGCGGCTGGGGGATTCCGGTGGAGATCGGCATCCTGGCGGGCTTCGGCGGCCGCACCACCGCCATGGCCGACCTCAGCGAGAAGGTGCGCCTGGCGGCCGAGCGGGGCCATGGCGTGATCTATTTCTATTGGGAGGGGCTCTGGGGCCTGCACGCCGGCCCGGAGGGGGGTGAGCTGCGGCGCAGCCGCTTCAACCAACTGCACCAGGGGCTGCAGCTGCTCGACCTGCCGCGCTAGCGAGGCACTGGTCCACCACCTCGCGGCTGTTGGGGGAGAGGGATGCCGCCGCCAGCTGCTCCAGGGCCTCGCGCATGCGGGCGCTGCGCTCCGGGCCATAGCTCTGCCAGCGGCTGAACAACTTGGCCATGCGCGAGGCGGTGATCGGGTTGCGCTGATCCACCGCGGCGATCTGCTCGGCCACGAAGCGATAGCCGCGGCCATCGGCGGCGTGGAACTGGGGCGCCGTGCCGGCGAAGCCCCCCAGCACCGCCCGCAGGGAATTGGGGGCGGCCGGATCGAAACGCGGGTGCTCCAACAGCTGCCGCACCCGGGCCACCCCATCGCCAAAGGGGGTGGAGGCCTCCAGGCCAAACCAGGCATCGAGGATCACCGGCTTGGATTGCCAGCGCTCGTAAAACGCCGCCAAGGCGGCGGTGCGCTCGGGGCAGTCGTGGCATTGCAGGGCCCGCAGGCCAGCGCGGGCCAGGGTCATGGAGGGGCCCTCCACCGCAGCGGCCGCCTCGGCCCGCACGCCCGGATCGCCCGCCGCCACCCGCCAGCTCCAGGCGGTGGCGGTGAGGGCCCGGTCGCCCACCCCATCGGGCCAGGCCAGCAGCCACTGGGGGCGGCAACGCTCCAGGGTGTGCTCGAGGGCCGTCTCCAGCTCCTGGCCAAAGCGCCGCTGCAGCGCCAGCAGCGCCTGAAACAAGGCCGGCGGATCGCAGGCCGCACCGGCCGCATCCTCCAACTCCGGCAACCCCGGCAGGGCCAGCAGCATGCTGCGGTTGGCATCGCACAACCCCGGCTCCGCGAGGATCCGCTCGAAGGCGGCCACCAACCCCTCCTCCAGTTCGTCGTTGGGGCACCCTTCGGCGCGCTGCAGCACCGCCTGCCGCAATAGCTCCTGGCCGGCATCCCAGCGGGCGAAGGGGTCGCTGTCGCAGGCGAGCAGGTGCAGCAGCTCACGGCTGTCGCGCTGCAGCTCCAGCTTCACCGGCGCCGAAAAGCCGCGCAGCACCGACAGCGCCGGCGGATGGCTGTGGGGTTCGAGCCCCACCAGGGTGAGCTCCTGCCGCGGCTGATCGATCACCACCAGCCGGCTGGCCTCACCCCAGCCGTGGGCCACGCTCGCCGCTTCAGCGGCCCGGGCGTCTTCGCCGTGGAGGATCACCGGGAGGGGTTCACCGGCCTGCCCCACCAGCCCCAACAGCAGCGGGATCACCAGCGGTTGTTTCTGCGGCTGTCCCGGGGTGGGGGCGGTGTGCTGGTGAATGCGCAGCTGCAGGGTGCCGGCCTCACCATCCCAGTGGCGCTCAATCCGCAGCTGCGGTGTGCCGGCCTGGTGGTACCAACGGCGAAACTGGGCGACATCAAAGCGGGGGATGGCGGCGCCGGCGGCCCAGGCCGCTTCGGCCGCATCCTGCATCGCCTGCACAAAGTCGTCGCAGGTGGCGGCGGAGCCGTCATGACGGCTCACGTACAGCGCCATGCCACGCATGAACGTCTCCTCCCCCAGCAG
This sequence comes from uncultured bacterium, assembly GCA_963923815.1. GTDB lineage: Bacteria > Cyanobacteriota > Cyanobacteriia > PCC-6307 > Cyanobiaceae > Vulcanococcus. The sequence goes on along the minus strand of CAWUND010000106.1, from coordinate 1,261 downwards.
GGTGTGGAGCACACGGATCACCTCCGATCCCTTCTCGTAGATCGTGGTGGTGTAAAAGTTGTCGATCGCCTGATATTGATCCGGCTGAATCGGATGGGCCGTGGGCCCCGCATCCTCCCGAAACTGGGTGTTGCGCAGCAGCGACACATCCTCGATCCGTTTCACCGCCGCGGAGTGCAGATCAGCGGTGAAGCTGGCGTCGCGGAACACGGTGAGGCCCTCCTTCAGGGAGAGCTGAAACCAGTCGCGGCAGGTGATCCGGTTGCCCGTCCAGTTGTGGAAGTATTCGTGGGCGATCACACTTTCGATCCGCTCCAGTTCGCCATCGGTGGCGGTGGCGGCATCGGCGAGCACCAATTTCGAATTGAAGATATTGAGGCTCTTGTTCTCCATCGCGCCCATGTTGAAGTGGCGCACCGCCACGATGTTGAACTCATCGAGGTCGTACTCCAGCCCATAGCGGCGCTCGTCCCACTGCATGGAGCGCTTGAGCGACGCCATGGCGTGGGCGGTGTAGGGGGCATCGCCGGGCTCCACGTGCAGGCGCAGCTGCACGGATTTGCCACTGCGGGTCACGAACCCATCGCTCACCTCCTCCAACCGACCGGCCACCAGGGCAAACAGGTACGACGGCTTGGGGAAGGGGTCGTCCCAAACGGCGTAATGGCGCGCCGTGGGCGCAGCGCCGGCGGCGTTGGGCTCCGCCGGCAGCAGACCCGTGTCCACACAGTTGCCATTGGAGAGCAACACCGGGCAGGTGGAGCGGTCGGCCTCAATGCGCACCCGGAAGCGGCTGAGCAGATCGGGGCGATCCGGGTGGTAGGTGATGCGCCGGAACCCCTCCGCCTCGCACTGGGTGGTGAACAGCCCACCACTCACATACAGCCCCTCGAGGCTGCCGTTGGTTTCCGGGTGGATGCGCACCAGGCTGCGCAGTTCAAAGGGCCGATCCGGTGGCTCCAGCAGCACCAGCGCCCCGGGCTCCAACCGGTAGGCCTCGGCCGGAAGGGTGGCCCCATCGAGCTGCAGCTCCAGCAGTTCCAGGGCCTCCCCGCGCAGCCACAGGGGCCCCGGGGTGGCGACGGGGTTGGGCTCCAGCCGCAGGGTGCAGGCCACCAGGGTGTGGTCGGCATACAGGCGCACCTGCAACTCCGTGTGGGCGATCAGGCACGGCGCCGGGCGGTAGTCGGCAAGGCGAACGCTGGCCATGGCAACGGCGTTAGGGCTTGGTGGCTGGCTTCACCGCCGGCGCTGGTTTCGC
>CAWUND010000105.1:0-4576 GCA_963923815.1 uncultured bacterium | reverse complement strand
CAGGCCAGCCGCCAGCAGGGCACTCACCGACCCCAGGGAATGGCCCATCAGCACCACCCGCTGGCCCAGCGGCGGCAGGGGGCCATGGGCCACGGCCTGTACCACCGCCTCCAGATCCAACACCCGGTCGCTGAGGGTTTCCGCCCCCGGCGGCGGCCGCCGCCCCTCCAACAGCTCCCGCACCGCCAGCTCGTCGCTGCCGGGGTGATCCACCAGCACCACCGACCAGCCGCGGCGTTGCAGCCCGGCGGCCAACCAATCCAGCTGGGCACTGCTGCCCCCCAGCCCCGGCGACAGCAGCACCCAGGTGGGGGAGACCCCGGGGCGGATCCGCAGCGGCAGGGGCTCGCGCCGGTGGGGCACCACCAGGTTGACCCGCTGCACCGCCGCACCGTCGCGCCGCTCCAGGGGCGCCGCCGGCGCCACCACCTCGGGCAGGGGCAGCCGCCGCAGGGCCCGCAGCGCTGATCCCTGCTCGAGCAACAGCTGCCGCCATTGGCCCGCCAGCTGCAGCCCCCCATCCAGCTTGAGGATCAGGCGGCGGCTCGGCAGCGCCCGCAGCAGCTCCAGGGTGCTCACCTGCCGCTGCTGCCGCAGCAGGGCGCTGAGGGTTTGGTACAGGAGCGGCCCCGCCTCCCCCTCCTCGGTGCTGATCAGGTCCTCCAATTCATCGAGCATCCGCTGGCCGGCCCAACTGGCCAGGAACTGCTGGGTGAAGGAGCGGTCCGTCACCAGGGGGGCCCGCAGCACCCGCAGCAACTGAGCACGGCCGTTGGCATCCAGCAGGCTCAGCCACCCCGCCAGCTCGCCGGTGTTGGTGGAGGGGTCACGGCTCCAGGCCTCCAGGTCGGCCAGGTCAATGGGCAGCTGCAGCCCATCGATGCGCACCTCCAGCTGCTCGGCGGCTCGGGCCGGCTGGGGTGTGGCGGTCCCCAGCAGCAACACCCCGGCCAGCAGACTGCCCAGCAGATTGGCCAGCTCTGGCCGCAGACGGCGCAGGCGACTTGACGCAACCACAAACGCTGTCAATGGGCCGGCACTGGTGGCTCCAGTTTCCCGCGGCGCTTCGGCACTTGGCCAGCGTGCGGCTGGTGGCCTGTTTCGGGGCCGGCGGCATCCTCTACCTCACCCCGATGGTGTTCCACCGGGCGGGGCTGAGCGCCTCCCAGGTGGGGCTGGGGCTGGCCCTGGCCGCCCTGGCGGGAACGCTGGGGCGCTTCGCCAGCGGTGCCCTGCTGGATCGGGGGCGCTCCTGCGGGCTGCCGGTGCTGCTGGCGGCAGCCTGCGGCCTCGGCGGGGATGGGCTGCTGCTGGCAGCGGATCATCTGGTGGGCTACAGCCTCGGGCAGGTGCTGATCGGCCTGGCGGGGGGCTTCTACTGGCCGGCTGTGGAGCTGGCGGTGCCCCTGTGCGCCACACCCCAACCCTCGGCGCGGGGCTATGCGCTGGTGCGCAGCGCCGATGCCGCCGGTGTGGCGGCGGGCACGCTCAGCGGAGCGGTGCTGGCCCAGGCGGGGCTGCTGCGCGGCATCTACCTGGTGGACATGGCGGCGGTGCTGGCGTTGGCCGCCCTGATCTGGCGGCGGCCGCTGCCCCGGGCCCCCCGCAGCGCACCCATGCCACCCGGCCAGGGGCAGCCCCTGGGTTGGTTGCGGCCACTGCTGCCCATGCTGCTGCTGTCGGTGGTGGCCACCGCCATCCCGGTGCTGATGCAGGTGGCCCTGCCCCTGGATCTGGTGCGCGGCGGGCTGGAACGGGGGGCACAGCCCGAGGCCATCAGCGCCCTGCTCATTGGCCTGCAGCTGGGGCTGCTGGTGCTGCTGCAATGGCCGGTGGGCCGTGCCCTGGCCCGCCGCCCCGTAGCCCAGGGCCTGGGGCTCAGCCTGGTGTGTTTCAGCGTGGGCACGGGCCTGCTGGCCCTCTCGGCCCTCACGGAGGCGGGCATCGGTGTGGTGATCGTGGCCCTGGTGCCCCTGGCCCTCGGGGAGGCGGCGTTCCTGCCCATCGCCACCGAAGCGGTGGTGGAACTCACCCCCGTGGGCCACGGCGGCCTGGCCATGGCGCTGTTTTCCCAGTGCTTTGCCGTCAGCGCCCTGGTGGCACCGCTGGTCACGGGGGTGCTGCTGGACAGCCAGCGCAACGGGCTGGCGCTGTGGCTGCTCACGGCCCTGGGCTGCGCCACCTGCCTGCTGCTGCTGCCGGCGATCAGCCGCCGGGCCCACAGGGCCTAGCTGGCGGCCTCTTCGGGCTCAGCGGCCTTGGCCGCCTGCCGCGCCACCCAGGCCTCATGGGGCAGGGGCTCGGTGCCGTACTCCCAGTCGTCGTAGTCGGGGTCGTTGCGAATCTGCTGATGCAGCTGCTTCTGCACGTCGAAATCGTGCTGCTGCGGGGCATCCCCAGGGGCACCGGCGGGCTGCTGAGCCGTCATCGACCAGGCGTGTCTTGGGCCATTGTGGCGCAGCCTCAAACGTTGAACAGAAACTCCATCACGTCGCCTTCGGCCACCACATACTCCTTGCCCTCAGCCCTCAACCAGCCCTTGTTGCGAGCCTCCGCCAGGGAGCCGGCCTCTAGCAGCTGCTGATAGCCGATGGTTTGGGCACGAATGAAGCCCCGCTCGAAATCGGTGTGGATCACGCCGGCGGCCTGGGGGGCGGTCATGCCGGCCTGGATCGTCCAGGCGCGGGTTTCCTTTTCCCCGGTGGTGAAGTAGGTGCGCAGCCCCAGCAGCCGGTAGGTGGCGCGGATCAGGCTTTGCAGCCCCCCCTCCTCCACGCCGAGACCCGCCAGGAATTCGGCGCGGTCCTCCTCGGGGAGCTCGATCAGCTCCGCTTCCACCTGGGCGGAGATGCGCACGGTTTCGGCCCCCTCCTGGGCCGCCAAGGTCTTCACCTCCTCGGTGAAGGCGTTGCCGCCGGCCAGGTCGTCTTCGCTCACGTTGGTGGCGTAGATGATCGGCTTGGCGGTGAGCAGCCCCAGGGGTTTGACCAGCGGCGCCTCCTCATCGCTGAGCTCCACGCTGCGGGCTGCCCCCCCCTGCTCGAGCACCGCCTGGATGCGGGCCAGGGCCGCGTCTTCCAGCTGGGCCTCCTTGCTGGTGCGCAGCTGCTTCACCAGGCGCTCCCGCCGCTTCTCCACCTGGGCCAGGTCCGCCAGCCCCAGCTCCAGGTTGATCACCTCCGCATCGCGGGCCGGCCCCACGGATCCGCTCACGTGGATCACATCGTCGTTCTCGAAGCAGCGCACCACGTGAACGATGGCGTCCACCTCGCGGATGTTGGCCAGAAACTTGTTGCCAAGCCCCTCCCCCTGGCTGGCCCCCTTCACCAAACCCGCAATGTCCACAAACTCCACCCGGGTGGGGATGATCTCCTTGCTGCCGCTGAGATCGGAGAGCTGCTGCAGGCGGGGATCCGGCACGGACACCACCCCCGAATTGGGCTCGATCGTGCAGAAGGGGTAGTTGGCAGCTTCCGCCTGGGCATTGGCCACCAGGGCGTTGAACAGGGTCGACTTGCCCACATTGGGCAGACCCACGATTCCGGCTTTGAGCATGGCTGGAATCTACGGGCTGCCGGTGATCCCCCCACCCCTCGAGCCCCAGCGGCGCCCGCGACCAGGAAGACTGGAGACAACGCTGAGGCTCCACCATTTCCACCGCGATGCTCCAGCCACCACCGCCGCGTGGGGGCACCAGCGCCGTGCGCCGGCTGCAGCGCATCCGCCGCCAACCCTGGCTGCGGCGCAAGCGGCTCTGGGCCGGGGTGTTGGGCACCCTGCTGCTGCTGGGCAGCGGTTCCGCCCTGCTGGCGGCCCGCCGCCAGAGCAGCCAGCAGCGCAGCCTGAGCCAATACACGGTGGTGGCCCGCCTGGGGTCGCTGCCCGGCACGATCACCGCCAGCGGTGAGCTGATGGCCTACCGCAAGGTGAATGTGAGCCCCCGCCGCCAGGGGGTGCTGCGGCAGCTGTTTGTGGAGGAGGGGGCCAGCGTGCGGGCGGGCCAGGCCCTGGCCCTGATGGATTCCGACGACCTCGACGACCGCATCCAGGAGCTGCAGGCCCAGCGCAAATCCGCCCTGAGCCAGCTCAACCGCAGCCGCACCGAACTGGACCGGCGCCGCAGCCTGGTGCGCCAGGGGGTGATCAGCCAGGAGGACTTCAAGCGCGCCGAAGCCAGCTACCAAATTGACCAGGCCGGCCTGGAGGCCGCAGAGCAACGGCTGGAGCAACGCCTCAAGGAGCGCAGCTACCTCACCGTGCGCGCCCCATTCAATGGGGTGGTCACCGCCCGTTTCGCGGACCCCGGTGCCTTCGTGACCCCCACCACCGCGGCCTCCGCCAGCGCCGGCGCCAGCAGCTCCTCGATCGTGGAATTGGCCCAGGGGCTCGAGGCGGTGGCCAAGGTGCCCGAAAGCGACATCGGCCGCATCCGCCTGGGGCAGAACGCCGCGGTGCGGGTGGACAGCTTCCCCGATCGCCGCTTCGCCGCGCGGGTGCGGCAAATCGCCCCGCGGGCCGAGAAGCTCAACAACGTCACCTCCTTTGAGGTGAAGCTGCAGATGCTGCAGGCGCCGCC
>CAWUND010000104.1:0-4622 GCA_963923815.1 uncultured bacterium | reverse complement strand
GGCTCGGAGATGTGTATAAGAGACAGGAACAGGCCCATCAGCCCCTCCACCACCGGGCCGAACAGGAAGTTGTTGATGAAGCCGATCAGGTAGTGGAAGCCCACCACCGCCAGGCCGGTGAGCACCCCCACCAGGGCGGCCCAGGCCAGCAGGCTCCACTGGAACGGCAGGGGCCGCACCTCGGCGGGAGAATCCGCCGGAGCGTCAGCCTCCAGCTCAGCGGCGGGAAACTCAGGCCTCAGGCCGGACGGTTGCAAAGATCTCCTCCAGGATCTCCCCCGCACCCTGGGCCCGCAACCGGTGAGCCAGGGCCACGCCGATGGCCTCCGGGTCGGCCTGGGGGCCGCGCACCTCATCGCGGATCAGGCGCACCCCATCGAGGCTGGCCACCATGCCGGTGAGCACCAGCTCATCCCCCTCGAAGCGGGTGTTCACGCCGATGGGCACCTGGCAGCCGCCCTCCAGCTGGCGCAGGAAGGCGCGCTCCGCCAGGCAGCGGCGGGCGGTGGGCAGGTGCTCCAGCACCTTGATCTGCTCCAGCACGGCGGTGTCGCCCTCGCGGCATTCGATGCCCAGGGCCCCCTGGCCCACGGCGTGCAGGGAGATGGAGGGGTCGATCAGCTCGTGGATGCGGTCGCCCAGCCCCAGGCGACCCAGACCCGCGGCCGCCAGGATCAGGCAGTCAAATTCGCCGGAATCGAGCTTCTCCAGGCGGGTGATCACGTTGCCGCGCACGTCCTTGAAGGTGAGGTGCGGGTAGTGGTGGCGCAGCTGGGCCAGGCGACGCAGGGAGCTGGTGCCCACCACGGAGCCCTCCGGCAGGGTGGCCAGGGTCTTGTCCTGGTGCTTGGCGTGCACCACCAGGGCATCGGCGGGATCCTCCCGCTCGGTGATGCAGCCCAGCATCAGCCCCTCGGGCAGGTTGGTGGGCAGGTCCTTGAGGCTGTGGACGGCGATGTCGGCCCGGTCCACCAGCATCTGGGCCTCCAGTTCCTTGGTGAACAGGCCCTTGTCGCCGATCTTGGCCAGGGCCACATCGAGGATCTTGTCGCCCTGGGTGGCCATCGCCTCGATGCTGATCTCGAGGCCGGGGTGGGCCTTGGCCAGCTCATCGCGCACCCAGTGGGTCTGCACCATGGCCAGCTGGCTGCGGCGGGAGGCAATGCGCAGTTGGGATGCGGCCATCGGGAAGCGGAGCCGGCCGCGCAGGCCGCAGGAGTACAGCCGCCCAGCCTAAGGATCGGTGTGCCCGCCACGGATTGCGGCGGCCAACTCGTGATCAGCCGTCGTGTTGGGCCAGCAGATCCAGGGGCAGCGGCCCCCAGGTGTCTTCGGCGTCGGGCTGCACGGCGCTGTGGCCGGTGATCAAAATCCCCTCCCCCAGGCCCGCCTCGCGGCGCACCAGGAAACGGCCGCTGTTCTGGTTGCCCTTGAGGAACACCGGGCCTTCGATGCTCGCCAGGGCCTCACCGGCCGGATCGTGCTCCAGGGGCTCCCAGCCCAGGCTGGCCTCGCAGGCCCGCAGGGCCGCCACCGCCGCCGCCGCCGAGGGGGCCATCACGCCGATGGTGAACCACTCGCAGGGGGCCAGGGCCCGCTGCAGCTCCTGGCGCAGGGCGGCCCGCTGCTCGGCGGCCAGGGCCGGTGCGCTGCGCAGCCCACACAGGGCCTTGAGGGAGGAGAGGCCGTCAGCCATGGGGAGGGGGCGCGTGGAACGGGGGCCCTGAGTCTGCATGGCCCCCTAGGGGGTGTTCCACACGAAGCGGCTGCTGGCGGCGTAGTTCCACACGAACACCACCAGGATTCCCGCCAACTGGGCCCAAAGGGTGTCGCGGGCCACGAAGCTGTAGAAGGCGGCGGCCAAGCCCACGTTGGCCAGCACCGGCAGCGAGGCCACCAGCAGAAACTTGAGCAGCCCCTGCAGCAGCTTCAGCCCCCGCAGGCGCTGGAAGCGGAAGGTGAGGGCGTTGTTGATCAGGTAGTTGGAGCTGGCGGCACCCACCACCGCCACGGGCAGGGCCCGCTCAAACGCCAACCCCGCCAGCTGCATCAGCAGCTGGGTGAGGGCCAACTGCACCACCACGCCGCTGGCCCCCACCAGGCCAAAGCTGATGGCCCGCCGCGGCAGCAACCGCAGGCTGAGGCTGTGCAGGATCGAGATCAGGAAATCCCAGAAGATGGCCAGATCGAGCTTGGAGCTGCCGTAGCTGCGGGGTTGAAACTGCAGCGGCACCTCGGCGGTGCGCAGGCGGCCGCGGCTCACCGCCAGCAGCTCAAACAGAAACTTGAAGCCGTTCACGTCCACGGCCCGGATCAGCGGCAGCAGCGGCTCGAGGCGCAGGGCAAAAAAGCCGCTCATGTAATCGCTGAGCTGGCCGTAGGCGGCGGGCAGGCTGAAGCGGGCCCAGCCGTTGGCCCAGGTGGAGCCGGTTTCGCGGCGGCCACTCAGCCCCTGGATGCTGGCCTCGGGGTGGAAGCGGCTGCCGATCACCAGGTCGGCATCGCCCTGCAGCAGGGTGTCGAGGGCCCGCTCCACGCTGGCGGGTTCGTGCTGGCCGTCGGCATCCATCACCACCGCCAGATCGCCGGTGGCATCGAGCAGCCCCTCCTTGATGGCGCTGGCCAGGCCAGAGCGCCCCACCCGCCGCACCAGCCGCAGCCGCGGTTCCCCGTGGGCCAGCTGGCGCACCAGCTCGGCGGTGCCGTCGCTGGAGTCGTCGTCCACCACCAGGATTTCCAGGTCGAAACGGCGCTGCAGCGGCATCAGCTGCGCCAGCAACGGCTCGAGGTTGCCCCGCTCGTTGTAGGTGGGCAGCACGATCGATACCCGCGGGGCCATGGCAGCGCTCACAAGAAAGCCGGCGGGGTCACCGCCGGCGGCAGAACCGGAGCTCCGGTTTACTTGATGTACTCCTTGAGCACCCCATTGCGGTTGGGGTGGCGCAGCTTGCGCAGGGCCTTGGCCTCGATCTGGCGGATGCGCTCGCGGGTCACGTCGAAGATCTGACCGATCTCCTCAAGGGTCTTCATGCGGCCGTCATCGAGGCCGTAGCGCAGGCGCAGCACGTCGCGCTCGCGGGGGCTGAGGGTGGCCAGCACCCCCTCCAGGTCTTCCCGCAGCAGGTTCTTGGCCACATCCTGCTCGGGGTTTTCGATGTCGGCTTCGATGAAGTCGCCCAGGCGGGAGTCTTCCTCCTTGCCGATCGGTGTTTCCAGGGAAATGGGCAGCTGGGCGCTCTTGGCGATGAAGCGCAGCTTCTCGATGGTCATTTCCATCGATTCGGCGATCTCTTCCTCCGTGGGCTTGCGGCCGAACTCCTGGCTGAGGACCTTGGTGGTCTTCTTGATGCGCGAGATCGTCTCGTAGAGGTGCACCGGCAGGCGGATGGTGCGCGACTGATCGGCGATGGCGCGGGTGATCGCCTGACGGATCCACCAGGTGGCGTAGGTGGAGAACTTGTAGCCCTTCTCGTGGTCGAACTTCTCGGCGGCGCGGATCAGGCCGAGGGAGCCCTCCTGAATCAGGTCCTGGAAGCTCAGGCCCCGGTTCATGTACTTCTTGGCGATCGACACCACCAGGCGCAGGTTCGACTGCACCATCTTTTCCTTGGCCCGGCGGCCGAGCATCAGGCGGCGGCGGAACTTGATCAGCGGCATGTCCACCAGCACCGCCCACTCCTTGGTGTCGGGGTAGTGGCCGTGGTCCGCTTCAAATTGGGCCGCCAGCTCCTCAAGCTGCAGCAGGTCGGCGATCTTGCGCGCCAGCTCGATTTCTTCGTCGGGGCGCAGCAGGCGGATGCGGCCGATCTCCTGCAGGTACACCCGGATCGAGTCTTCGGTGTACACGCCCTTGGGGCCCACCTTGATGCTGGCCAGGGCCTTGGCGTTTTTGGCGTCCTTCTCGGCGGCCTTGTCGGTGGCTTCAACGGCGGGGGCCTTGGCCTCGGCGGCGGCCAGGAGGGCATCGGCGGCCGCGTTCAAGTCGGTGGGCTGATCAGCCTTGGCGGCCTTGGCTTTGCCGGTTTTGGCCTTGGCGGCTGCCGCCTTCGGGGCGGACTCCTTGGCCGCAGCCTTTGGTTTCGCCTTGGCGGCCGGCTTGGCCTTGGCCACCGACAGCGTCTCGCCGTTGGCGGCCGCCACCATCAGGATCTCAGGGGCAGCCGACTCGGCCGCCTTGGCTTTGGTGGCCTTGGTGGCCGCTGCCTTGGTGGATGCCGCCTTGGTGCCGGCCTTGGCGCCGCTGGTCTTGCCGCCAGTTTTCACGGCAACGGTGGTGTCGGCGGTTTTGGCGGCGGCGGGACTCATCGGATTTCAGGTCGAGCAGGACGAACGGATGGGCTGGGGCGTGGACGGGATATGGCGGGATCTCTGGCTGTGCTTCTGGCGTGGAGTGCGCCGGCCGCGTCGGGCGGCCAGGGATGGCTCACCGCCAGCGAAAACGCTGAACACGGCAAGAGAATCCCAAGGCCCGGGAACACACGATCCCGGTGATCTCAACTGAACAAACTGGACGGGCGAAGCAGGGGCTGGAGCGGGGGCGGGTGATCAGGGAATGGGTGATCGGCAATCGCTGATCGGTGGACCACTGGCCCGGGCAACGCTGTCAGGGGTGTTCACAGATC
>CAWUND010000103.1:0-4645 GCA_963923815.1 uncultured bacterium | reverse complement strand
TGGCCCGCCGGATCGGCAGGTTGGCCACCAGGGCGGTGACGCGGTCTTCGGTTTCCAGGCTCACGTCGCCCTCTTCGAGGTCGATCTCCACGTAGCGGCTCACCACCTCGAGGATTTCCCGCCGCATCTGCTCCAGCAGTTCGGGGTTGAGATCGCTGCGGTCGTGGGCGAGCACCAGCTGCAGCCGCTCGCGGGCGGTGGTGGCGCTGGCGGGTTGACGACCGAGCAGCTTGTTGACGAAATCGCGCAGGGTCATCGGCTCAGAAAATCTTGGTTTGCATGAGGCGGCCGAGCTTGGCCCGCAGGCCTCCCCGCACCTTGGCCGGATCGATCAACGGCACCTCTTCGCCGCAGACGCGCCGGGCGATGTTGCTGTAGGCCTGGGCCGCCGGCGACTGGCTGCCATTGAGGGTGAGCGGTTCGCCGCGGTTGGTGCTCACGATCACCTGCTCGTCCTCCAGCACCAAACCCAGCAGGGGCAGCGCCAGGATGTCGGTGACGTCATCCACCGCCAGCATTTCCTGGTTGGCCATCATCTTGGGCCGCACCCGGTTGAGCACCAGCTGGATCGGTTTGATGCCGCGGGTGTTGAGCAGTCCGATCACCCGATCGGCGTCCCGCACGGCGGACACCTCCGGGGTGGTGATCACGATGGCTTCCTCGGCGGCGGCGGCGGCATTTTTGAAGCCGTCTTCGATGCCGGCGGGGCAGTCGATCAACACGATGTCGAAGCTCTCCCGCAGCAGCGCCACGATGCGCTCCATGTCTTCGGGCTTGAGCCACTCGAGCATGCGCGGGTTCCCCGCCGGCAGCAGCGCCAGGTTGGGCTCCTGCTTGTGCTTCACCAGGGCCTGGTCGAGCCTGCAGCTCTCCGCCAACACCTCCTGGGCGGTGTAGACGATGCGGTTCTCAAGGCCGAGCAACAGGTCGAGGTTGCGCAGGCCGAAGTCGGCATCCAGCACGGCGGTGCGCATGCCCTGCCTGGCCAGGGCGATGCCCAGGTTGGCGGTGAGGGTGGTTTTGCCCACGCCCCCCTTGCCTGAGCAGATCAGGATGGAGCGACTCCCCGAGGTGGTCACGGCACAGTCCGACGTCGAGGCAGGTTAAGGCCATTTCCCGGGGGCGCACGGTGTTCCAGACACTGGGCAGGATCAGGCCCTGCGCCTAGAACGTTCGCAGCGATCGCGGCCCCCGCGCATGTCTGTTGATGGCTCCAGGCAGCGTCTGTTGGTGATGCCCGACGACGGCGGTGCGGCGGTGGTGGAGCTGATCGATCAGGCCCGTGAGCAACTGCTGATCAAACAGTTCAAGCTGGAGAGCCCGGCGGTGCACGAGGCCCTGCACCGGGCCATGGGCCGGGGGGTGCAGGTGCGGGTGATGCTCAACCCCCACACCTCCGGCGGCGACCGCTGGAACGACGCTGCCTACGCGCTGTTGCAGGGCTGGGGCATCGCCGTGCAGTGGACGAGCGAGTCGTTCCCGGTGACCCATGAGAAGTCGATGGTGATCGACAACGCCTCCGTGCTGATCGCCACCTTCAACCTCTCCGACAAGTACTTCAACGAAACCCGCGATTACGGCGTGGTGAGCCACGACCCGGCGGTGGTGGAGCAGGTGAGCGTTGGCTTTGAGGCCGATTGGCATCGCCAGTTCTTCGAGCCCCGGTTGGATGTGGGCTTGGTGTGGAGCAGTGCCCACAGCCGCGGCCAGATGGCCAAGGTGATCGACCGGGCCCACAAGACCCTCTGGATCCAGCACCCCAAATTCGTGGATGCGGTGATCCTGGAGCGGGTGGTGGCCGCGCGGGCCCGCGGCGTGAAGGTGCGCTTGCTGTGCGGTGGCAAGCACGGCCTCAGCGATTGGGATGTCTACGACACCTTCAGCTCCCTGCGGATCATGGAGCAGGTGGGGGTGAAGATCCGGCGCCAGAAGCGCCCGAAGCTCCACGCCAAGTTGATCCTGATCGACGGCAAGGCGGCCATGACCGGTTCGATGAACATCGACCGCAGCGCCTTTGATGTGCGCCGGGAGCTGGGCATTGAGGTGGATGCGCCGGCGGTGGTGCAGCGGTTGATCCAGACCTTTGAGCTGGATTGGCGTGAAGCCAAGAAGTACAGCGCCCCCGATCCGCTTGACCCCACCTATCACGAAGCCGGCGAGCTGCCCCCCGATCCCCACTTCGTGCACCACTGATGGCCGCCGCCCCCAAGCCACCCCGCATCCCCAGCCACCTGGAGCTGTTCCTGGGGATGCAGCAGGTGGCGCTCTCCGCCTTCGGCGGCGGCCTCTCCGCCTGGAGCGAGCGGATCGTGGTGGAACAACGCCGCTGGATGTCGGAGGAGGCGTTCCTCACGGGCCTCACCGTGGCGCGCCTGCTGCCGGGCCCCAACCAGATCAACATGGCCGTGTACATCGGCAGCCGATTCCATGGTCTGGGCGGGGCGCTGGTGGCCCTGGCCGGCATGTTGCTGCTGCCCTTCAGCCTGTTGATGCTGCTGGGGCTGGGGTACTACTACCTCCACGAGACGCCGCTGGTGGATCGTCTCCTGGCGGGGGTGATCACCGCCTCGGCGGGCATGGCCCTGTCGATGGGGTTCAAGATCGGCCACAGCTATAGGCGCGATCCGGTGGCGCTCGGCATCGCCGCCGTCTGTTTCCTGGCCATGGACGTGTTCCATGTGCGGTTGATTCCGCTGGTGCTGGTGGCGGGGCCCCTTGCCATGGCTTGGTATTGGCCTCGCCAGACCCCCCGGCGGGAGCCCGAGCCATGACCCTGCCGTTGGCCCATGTCTGCACCCCCCAGGCCCTGGGGGATTGGCGTCACCTGCTGGCGGTGATTTGGGATTTCCTCAGCCTGTCGCTGTTTTCCCTCGGCGGCGGCAACACCCTGCTCACGGAGTACCACCACCTCACGGTGGACCAATACTGCTGGCTGAGCTCCCGCCAGTTCGCCGACCTCTACGCCCTGGCGGAGGCGGCGCCTGGTCCCAGTTCGATGATCGTGGGTCTGCTGGGCATGGGGGCCGCCGTGAAGGAGGGGCCGCTCTGGGGCCTGTTGAGCGGCGTGTCGGCCGAGGTGGCGATCCTGCTGCCCTCCACCCTGCTGATGGTGGCCGCCTCCCTGAGTTGGAATCGGTTCAGGGATGCGCCGCTGCGCATCGCTGTTGAGCGCGGGCTTGGCCCCATCACCCTGGGGATCCTGTTGGCCGTGGGGCTGAAGATTCTGCGCATCTCCGACCACGACACCCCCGCCTATGCGGTGTCGGCCCTGGTGTGCGTGTTGATGCTGCGCACCCGCCTCTCACCGCTGTGGTTCATGGCGGTGGCGGCGCTGTTGGGGCTCCTGGGCCTGGTGAACCGCTAACCCCAGGCGCGTCAGCCGTTGAGGGTCTGCGGCCACTGGGGATCCGCCGGCCGGATCGCGATCGCACCGTGCTCCAGCAGGGCCTCCTCGCAGAACCCCACGGGCGGCAGATCCTCCGGCCCCCGCGCCACCGCGGCGGCGATGCGCAGCTGCAGGGGCCGCAGCTGCAGCGCCACGATCCGGGCCTCGCCGTTGCCCTGGCATCCGGCATGGGCCACGCCCCGCAGCCGACCCCACACCCGCACATCCCCAGCTGCCGTGACCCGGGCCCCGGGGTTCACATCCCCCAGCACCAGCAACGAGCCCTCCACCTGCAGATGGTCGCCGGCCCGCAGGGTGCCGCGGTGGATGGTCAGCCGGGGGGGGGCGGCCGGCGCGGTGTCGCCGCCATCGCTCTCCAAGGGGGTGCCGGCCGGGTGCAGGGCCGTCTCCAGCCCCAGCGCCGCCGCCGGCACCAGGCTCAGGCCATCGCTGGCCTCCACGCGCCGCAGCGGCAGCCCCGCCTGCTCGAGGGCCGTGGTGATGGCGCGCAGCTCCGGAAGGGTGAGGGGTCGGTCGCCGCAGTCGAGCAGGGCCGGACCCGGTTGGGGCTCGGCACCGAGCTGCTGCAGCACTTCCTCCAGGGCGGAACCGCGGGCTTCCGCCAGGGGGGCGAGCTGGAGGCGGTGCAGGGGGCGTTGCATGGGCCGCAACCTACGCAGGGTCGCCGCCGGATTCCAGGTCCAGCTCCCGCCTCAGGGCCGTGGTGACCTCCGGCGGATGGATGAGCCAGGCGGTTTCGCTGGGTTGGATCAGGCTGCGCACCAGCGCCGAGCGCTGCTCCAGGGCCCCCAGTTGGTGGCCGTCCCAGAGGCGCAGGCCCCCCTTGTAGGGGTGGTAGCCGCGGTTTTGCTGCTGGTGCAGCCCACAGCAACGCTGCGGTTCCAGCCCCGCCTGTTCGCTCAGCCGGCCGGCCCGGGCCAGCAGGGCCAGCCGTTGTTCGGGGCTGAGGGCGCTCACATCGGTGGCCCGCAGCAGGCGCCGCTCCAGCAGCCGCCGGCTGAGCTCCTGCAGCGCCTCGGGCCCCTCCTCGCACCAGCGCTGCAGGTGGTAGCCGGTGCGGATGTCGTCGTTGCCCAGGAAGGTGGCCAGATCCAGCTGCAGCGGCTGCCAGAGCCAGCGCCCCATCACGGCATCGGCCCAGACCCGCTCCGGCCCCAGCTGGCGCGCCTCGGCGATGCAGCGGCTCAGCAGCCAGTTGCACACCACATTCAGCCGGTGGTTGTAGACGCTGCGGTACAT
>CAWUND010000102.1:0-4651 GCA_963923815.1 uncultured bacterium | reverse complement strand
GCCAGACCGGCTTCTCCCCATGCGTTTCCGTCCCCTGCTGGCCCTTGTGCTGGCGCTCTGTCTGACCCTGGTCACCGCCTGCAGTGGCGGCGCCAAGGCTGTGGACCGGGCCAACCTGACCTACGACGACATCCACAACACCGGTCTGGCCAACGACTGCCCGACCCTGCCGGATTCGGCCCGTGGCTCCATCAGCCTCGACGGCTCCAGCAAGTACCAGCTGCGCGAAATCTGCATGCACCCCGCTGAGGTGTATGTGAAGGGTGAGCCCACCAACAAGCGTCAGGAGGCCCAGTTTGTGGCCACCAAGATCCTGACCCGCTTCACCACCAGCCTCGATCAGGTGTATGGCGACCTGGCGGTGACCGGCAACGGCATCAACTTCAAGGAGCTGGGCGGCATCGACTTCCAGATCGTCACCGTGCTGCTGCCCGGTGGTGAAGAGGTGCCTTTCACCTTCTCCAGCAAGGATCTCGAGGCCACCGCTGACGGTGCCGCCATCAGCACCAGCACCGACCTCAGCGGCAGCTACCGCGTGCCCAGCTACCGCACCTCCAACTTCCTGGATCCCAAGGGCCGTGCCCTCACCACCGGTGTGCAGTACGCCCAGGGCCTGGTGGCTCTGAACGGCCAAGACGACGAGCTCGCCCGTGAGAACAGCAAGCGCTACATCGACGGCACCGGTGAGATGAACCTCTCGATCACCAAGGTGGATGCCTCCACCGGTGAATTCGCGGGTGTGTTTACGGCCATCCAGCCCTCCGACACCGACATGGGCAGCCACGATCCCGTGGACGTGAAGATCACCGGCCAGGTGTACGGCCGCCTCGAGAAGGTCTGATCCCCATCGCCGTTGTGCACACCCGGGGGGCCTGAGGGCCCCCTTTTTTGTGCCCCATCGCCCCCTCTGGGAGAATCGCCGCCATTGATCGATCCCCGGGTCCCCCAGCCATGACGAGCACCGCCAGCCCCGCCCGCGCCGGTTTGATTGCCCCCCATGGCGGCAGCCTGGTGGACCTGCGGGTGCCGGCGGAGCAGCGCGAGGCCGCCAAGGCGGGCGTGCACCACGTGATCGAGTGCTCCGACCGCAACGCCTGCGATGTGGAGCTGCTGATGGTGGGGGGCTTCTCCCCCCTGCGGGGCTTCATGCACCAGGACGACTACCGCTCCGTGGTGGACACCAACCGCACCACCAGCGGCCTGCTGTTCGGCCTGCCGATCGTGATGGACACCGACCGTGAGGACATCACGGTGGGCCAGAAGCTGCTGCTCACCTACCGCGGCCAGGAGCTGGCGGTGATGACGGTGGAGAGCAAGTGGGAGCCCGACAAGGCCCGTGAGGCCCTGGGCTGCTACGGCACCTCATCGATCGAGCACCCGGCCGTGAAGATGATCGCCACCGAGCGTGGTCGCTTCTACCTCGGCGGCGCCATCGCGGGCCTGGAGCTGCCCCGCCGCGTGTTCCCCTGCAAAACCCCCGCCGAGGTGCGCGCCACCCTGCCTGAGGGGCAGGACGTGGTGGCCTTCCAGTGCCGCAACCCCATTCACCGCGCCCACTACGAGCTGTTCACCCGCGCCCTCGATGCCACCAACGTGAGCGAGCAGGGGGTGGTGCTGGTGCATCCCACCTGCGGCCCCACCCAGGACGACGACATCTCCGGTGAGGTGCGCTTCCAGACCTACGAGCGCCTGGCCGCCGAGGTGAACAACCCCCGCATCCGCTGGGCCTACCTGCCCTACTCGATGCACATGGCCGGCCCCCGCGAGGCCCTGCAGCACATGATCATCCGCAAGAACTACGGCTGCACCCACTTCATCATTGGCCGCGACATGGCGGGCTGTAAGAGCTCGGTGAGCGGTGACGACTTCTACGGCCCTTACCAGGCCCAGGACTTCGCCCGCGAGAACGCCCCCGAGCTGGGCATGGAAACCGTGCCCTCGCTCAACCTCGTGTACACCGAGGAGGAGGGCTACGTGACCGCCGAGCACGCCGAGGCCCGCGGCCTGCACGTGAAGAAGCTCAGCGGCACCCAGTTCCGCCAGATGCTGCGCGGCGGTGAGGAGATCCCCGAGTGGTTCGCCTTCCGTAGCGTGGTCGAGGTGCTCCGGGCCGCCGCCTGAGGGCGGTTAACATTCCTTAATCTCAGTCACCCACCACTCGGAGAACCAAGTGAAGAAGCGCTGGCGCAATGCGGGGCTCTACGTGCTCCTGGCCGTGGTGGTGATCGCCGTGGGCACCGCCTTCCTCGACCGCCCCGACCCCGCCAACGCCCCGCGCACGCTGCGCTACAGCGATTTCGTGGAGGCCGTGGAGGGCAATGAGGTGTCGCGGGTGCTGATCGCCCCCGACCGCGGCACGGCCCAGGTGGTGGAGAACAACGGCCAGCGCGCCGTGGTCAACCTCGCCCCCGACAAAGACCTGCTGAAGCTGCTGGAGCAGCACAAGGTGGACATCGCCGTGGAGCCCTCCCGGCAGGCGCAGCCCTGGCAGCAGGCGATCGGGTCGTTGATCTTCCCGCTGCTGCTGCTCGGTGGCCTGTTCTTCCTGCTGCGCCGCGCCCAGGGCGGCGGCGGCAACCCGGCCATGAATTTCGGCAAGAGCAAGGCCCGGGTGCAGATGGAGCCCCAGACCCAGGTGACCTTCGGCGATGTGGCCGGCATCGAAGGCGCCAAGCTCGAGCTCACCGAGGTGGTCGACTTCCTCAAGAACCCCGACCGCTTCACCGCCGTTGGCGCCAAGATCCCGAAAGGCGTGCTGCTGGTGGGCCCCCCCGGCACCGGCAAAACCCTGCTCGCCAAGGCCGTGGCCGGTGAGGCTGGGGTGCCCTTCTTCTCGATCTCCGGTTCGGAGTTCGTAGAGATGTTCGTGGGCGTCGGTGCCAGCCGCGTGCGCGACCTGTTTGAGCAGGCCAAGAAAAACGCCCCGTGCATCGTGTTCATCGATGAGATCGATGCCGTGGGCCGTCAGCGCGGTGCCGGACTCGGCGGCGGCAACGACGAGCGCGAGCAGACCCTCAACCAGCTGCTCACCGAGATGGACGGCTTCGAGGGCAACACCGGCATCATCATCGTGGCCGCCACCAACCGCCCCGATGTGCTGGATGCGGCGCTGATGCGTCCGGGCCGTTTCGACCGCCAGGTGGTGGTGGATCGCCCCGATTACGCCGGTCGTCTCCAGATCCTCGGCGTGCATGCCCGCGGCAAGACCCTCGCCAAGGATGTCGACCTCGACAAGATCGCCCGCCGCACCCCCGGCTACACCGGCGCCGACCTGGCCAACCTGCTCAACGAGGCGGCGATCCTGGCGGCCCGCCGGGAGCTCACCGAAATCTCCATGGATGAGGTGAACGACGCCATTGAGCGCGTGATGGCGGGCCCCGAGAAGAAAGACCGCGTGATGAGCGAGAAGCGCAAGCGGCTGGTGGCCTATCACGAAGCCGGCCATGCATTGGTGGGGGCCCTGATGCCCGATTACGACCCGGTGCAGAAGATCTCGATCATTCCCCGCGGCAACGCCGGCGGCCTCACCTTCTTCACCCCCTCCGAGGAGCGGATGGAATCGGGCCTCTACTCCCGCGCCTATCTGCAAAACCAGATGGCCGTGGCCCTGGGTGGTCGCGTGGCTGAGGAGATCGTCTACGGCGAAGACGAAGTCACCACCGGCGCCTCCAACGACCTGCAGCAGGTGGCCCGTGTGGCCCGCCAGATGGTGACCCGCTTCGGCATGAGCGACCGCCTCGGCCCCGTGGCCCTCGGCCGCAGCCAGGGGGGCATGTTCCTCGGGCGCGACATCGCCGCCGAGCGCGACTTCTCCGAAGACACCGCCGCCGCCATCGATGAGGAGGTGAGCCAACTGGTGGCTGAGGCCTACAAGCGCGCCACCGCCGTGCTGAGCGGCAACCGCAAGGTGCTCGACGAACTGGCGGAGATGCTGGTGGAGCGGGAAACGGTGGATGCCGACGACCTGCAAGACCTGCTGATCCGTAGCGACGTGCGGGTGGCGGAATACGTCTGATTCGGCGGCGCTGCTGAAGGCCCTGCGCCGCCAGCCCGTGCTGGCGGTGCTCCGGCCCAGCAGCCTTGAAGAGGCCAGGGCCCAGTTGCTGCCGTTGCAGCAGCTGGGCTTGGTGCATGTGGAGCTGGCGGTGAGCCTCGATCCCGGCTGGCCCGCCATGGTGCGGGCTTTGGCAGAGCAGTTTCCCCAGCTGCGGCTGGGCGGGGCATCGGTGCGCTGTGGGGCGGGCCTGGAGGCGGTGGCTGCGGCGGGTCTTGGCTATGCGGTGTCGCCGATCCTGGAGCGTGAGCTCCTGCGCCAGGCGGAGGGCCTGGGCCTGCCGTTGGTGCCAGGGGTGTTCAGCCCCACGGAGGTGGCGGCGGCGGTGCGGTGGGGGGCCCCTGCCGTGAAGCTCTACCCCGCCGTGGCGCTGCCCCCCAGCTATTGGGCCTCCCTGCGCGGCCCCCTGGGGCCCCTGCCCTTTTGCATCGCCGCCGGGGGGCTCACGCCGCAGGATGGGCGGGCATGGCTCCAGGCGGGAGTGGATGCCATCGCCTTGGGGGGACAGCTGTTTGAGCCCACGGACAGCGGGCCGCGGCTGCGCCCAGGGCTCGAACCACTGCTGGCATGGCTGCGTTCCCGGGTGGACGCCTAGCG
>CAWUND010000101.1:0-4665 GCA_963923815.1 uncultured bacterium | reverse complement strand
CGGTGCGGCTGGCGGTGCCGGTTTTGGTGAACAGCCGACTCACGTACTTCTCCACGTTGCGGATGGAGGTTTCGAGGCGGCGGGCGATCTCCTTGTTCATCATCCCCTCGGCCACCAGCTGCAGCACCGAGGCCTCCCGGGGGGTGAACTCGTGCTGCACCGCCGACGCGGGCTTCTTGCCGCCACCGCCGGTGGCCAGCAGCGAGCGGATTTCGGTGATCTGCTTGGCCATCTGGCCGATGTCGGCATCGGCGAAGCGGGCCGCCTCCTGCAGCAGCCGCTCCTGGCGGCGCACCACGTTGTGCACGCGGGCCACCAGCTCGTCGGGGTCGAACGGCTTGGGGATGTAGTCGTCGCAGCCCGCCTGGAAGCCCTCGATGCGGTCGGCGGTCATGCCCTTGGCGGTGAGGAAGATCACCGGGGTGCCGCCGAGCCGCTCATCGGCGCGCAGCTTGCGCAGCAGGCCGTAGCCATCCAGCCGCGGCATCATCACGTCGCTGATCACCAGATCGGGCAGCAGCTCCTGGGCCTTGGCCCAGCCGTCTTCCCCATCCACGGCGGTGGTCACCTGGAAGCCCTCGTCCTCCAGGTAGGCCTGCACCGCGGTGCGCAGGCCGGGCTCGTCGTCCACCAGCAACAGGCGAGCCGGGGACGCCGCTGCGGTCGGCTGGGCGCCCTCCTCGGCAACGGCGGGCTGGGGTTCGGGTTCGAGGCTCATGGCCCGCAGGCGCAGGGCGGAGATGGCCGCAATCTATCGAGGGAGTCTTGGCACGAGCTGCTGCTGCTCCCTGAGGTTTCCGGGGTAGCCGAGTTGGCGGGCCACGGCTCCGAGCTTGGCGGGATCCTTGCCGGCCTGGGCGGGGTGGCAGGCGGCCCACCAAATCTGGTGATCGAGCCGGTTGGCGGCGGTGACCGTGCCGCCGGGGTTGAGCTCGCGGATCTCCAGGTTGTCGCCCTTGAGGGTGAGGCGCATGGGGGCCTCCGGGCTGCAGCGCAGGGTGTCGACCCCCAACAGCACCCCCGTGGGCGACTCCAGCCACAGCACGATCGTGCGGGCGGTGGGATCGCGCGGATCGGGCTTGGCGTCGCGCACGCCGATCAGATGCTCGCCGGCCATGGTGCCCCAACGGCGCAGCACCACCAGATCCGCCGGCCGCTGCTCCGCTGAGGTGCGAAAGCTGGCATCGGGGCCGGCCTGGGCCCAACCAGGGGTGGCCCAGGCGGCGGCGGCCCCCAGGGCGATTGAGCCAAGGGCCAGGACACGGGGGCCGGGGCTGCGCCAACCCATGGCAAACGGCGATTGCAATGCGCTTGCCAGCATGGGGCATATGGCCGCCCCCTTGATCCAGCTCGACCATCAGGCCACCACCCCCTGTGATCCGGCGGTGGTGGAGGCGATGGCGCCCTGGTGGAGTGAGCAGTTCGCCAACCCCTCCAGCCGCGCCCACCGCCCCGGGCTGCTGGCGGCCGCTGCCGTGGAGGGGGCCCGCGAACGGATCGCCGCCGCCCTGGCGGTGGAGCCAGAGGCGGTGGTGTTCACCAGCGGCGCCACCGAGGCCAACAACCTGGCCCTCAAGGGGCTGGCGGAGGCGGAACTGGAGCGGGGCGGCCCACGCCGCCACCTGGTGACCCTGACCACGGAGCACCGGGCGGTGCTCGATCCGCTGCGCTATCTGGCACGCCACGGCTTTGAGCTCACCGAGCTGGCGGTGGGGGCAGACGGCCTGGTGGATCTGGCCCAGCTGGAGGCGGCCCTGCGGCCCGACACGCTGCTGCTGAGCGTGATGGCCGCCCACAACGAAATCGGCGTGCTGCAGCCCCTGGAGGCGATCGCCCGCCTCTGCCGCCCCAAGGGCATTGCCCTGCACAGCGATGGCGCCCAGGCCATCGGCCACATCCCCCTGCAGCCGGCGGCGCTGGGGCTCGACCTGCTCAGCGGCAGCGCCCACAAGCTCTACGGCCCCAAGGGCATCGGGCTGCTGGTGGTGCGCCCGGGGCTGCGGATCGCCCCCCAACTGCACGGCGGCGGCCAGGAGCGGGGGCTGCGGGGGGGAACCCTGCCGGTGCCGCTGATCGTGGGGATGGCCAAGGCCCTGGAGCTCGCCCTGGCCGACCAACGGCAGCGGGCCGAGCGGCTGGGGGGCCTGCGGGATCAGCTCTGGCGGAGCCTCGAGGCGCTGGGGGGGGTGCACCGCAATGGCGCCGCCGAGCCCCGCTTGGCCCACAACCTCAACGTGAGCATCGACGGCGTGGATGGGGCGGCCCTGCTGCGGCATCTGCGGGGGGCTCTGGCGGTGAGCAGCGGCTCAGCCTGCAGTGCCGGTGAACCCTCCCATGTGCTGCGGGCCCTGGGGCTGAGCCGCCAGCGGGCGGCCGCCTCGTTGCGCTTCGGCCTGGGGCGCCACACCACGGAGGCGGAGATTGCCGCGGCCGCCGCGGTGGTGGCCGCCGCCGTGGCGGAGTTGCGCCACGGCGGACCCAAGGGGGCCTGAAAACACTCAGCATCACAACTGCTGGGCAGCACCGCGCGCCATCGCTAGCTTCCGGGCACTTGCTCTTTAACCATGGGACTCCCCACCCCGGGCACCAACAAACTGCAGGTGCTGCGGGCCATTGAGGAGGGCTGGCAAGCCTTCTGCCGCGCCCCCTGGCCCTTTTTGCTGTTTGAGGTGCTGGTGCTGGCGGTGAGCGCGCCCTTCGCGGCGCTGCTGGCCGGTGGGGTGATCCGGCTCAACAGCCCTGAGCCCGCCTTCGTGCACCCAATCGCCGCCGGCATTGGCCTGGTGGTGGGCCTGGTGGGTTACGTGGTGGTGGCCCTGTGGGGGGCCGTGGGCCTCAGCCGCGCCGCCTGGATCAGCCTCGACGGCCAAAAGCCCTCCTTCGCCCAATTCACCCGCTGGGATCGCTGCGCCTCCGGCCGCCTGCTGGGCTCGGTGCTGCTGCTGTCGATCCTGATCGGTGTGGTGGGGGTGCTGGCCACCCTGATCGGCAACGCCCTGGGCCAGGTGAACGCCGCCCTCGCCGCCCTGCCGGCCGTGGTGTTCGGCGTGTTCTACATCTGGCTGCTGGTGAGCCAGAAGTTCCTGCTGCAGCTCTCCCTGTTTGGCGTGAAGCGCCCCCTGGAAACCATCCAGGCGGGGGTGAGCGGCGTGAACCCCAGCTGGTGGGTGGTGCTGTGGCTGGCCATCGTGGAGGCCGTGATCCACGCCGTGGCGGCCCTGTTCAGCTACGGCGGCCTGTTGGTGGTGCTGCCGGTGGTGATCTGCACCAGCACCGCGGCCTACCGCCAGCTGTTCGGCAGCCAGGACCACACCGGCATCCTCAAGGCCTGAGCCGGCCCTAGCGGCGGCGCGCCAGGCGCCACTTCGCCGAACGGCTGCGGGGATTGGAGCTTTGCTCCGCCTCCGTGGCCGTTTCCGGTTTGCGGGTGACCCGCTGCAGCCGCCCATCACCGCTGAAGGCGGTTTTGACGCGGCGATCCTCCAGGGAGTGGAAGCTGATCACCCCAAACAGGCCACCGCTGGCCAACCAATCGGGGCCTGCCTCCAGCAGCCGATCCAGCACCCCCAGCTCATCGTTCACGGCGATGCGCAGCGCTTGGAAACTGCGGGTGGCGGGGTGAATGCGGCCATGGCGCGCCTTGGGGGGGTAACACCCGGCGATGGCGTAGGCCAGCTCGGCGGTGCCGCTGAAGGGCCCACGCTCCTGCAGCTGCTGCTTGATGCGCCGGGCGATGCGGCGCGACAGGCGCTCCTCGCCATAGCCATAAATCAGATCCGCCAGCTCCCCCTCCTCCAGCCGCTCCAGCAGCTCGGCCGCGGTCTCCCCCACCTGGGGGTTCATGCGCATGTCCAGGGGGCCATCGTGGCGAAAGCTGAACCCCCGCTCGGCCACATCCAGTTGCGGGCTGCTCACCCCCAGGTCGGCCAGCACCGCCACGGCCGGCTCACTGGGGCGGTAGTCGGAGAAGTTGGTGGCCACGATCGACACCCGATCCCCAAAGGGGGCCAGCCGCTCGGCGGCGGCGGCCCGGGCGGTGGGGTCCTGGTCGAGCCCCACCAGGCGCAGCGTGGGGTGGGCCTGCAGCAGCAGGGCGCTGTGGCCCCCACCGCCCAGGGTGCAATCGATCAGCAGGCCGCCACCCTGCTGGGCCAACAGGGGGCCGAGCTCGGCAAAGCCCGCCAGCACCTGATCGGCCAACACCGGCTGGTGGGCAAAGGCGTCGGGGGAAGCGTGCAAGCGCAGCGCCAGAAACGGCCGTGCTTCCTTCCTAAGATCCCGCGAGCGAGATCACCCCACCCCTCGGCCCCATGACGCAGCTGGAGACGCGCACGGAGCCGATGGTGGTCAACTTCGGGCCCCATCACCCCTCGATGCACGGGGTGCTGCGGCTGGTGGTGACCCTCGATGGCGAAGACGTGGTGGATTGCGAGCCGGTGATCGGCTATCTCCACCGCGGCATGGAGAAGATCGCGGAGAACCGCACGAACGTGATGTTCGTGCCCTACGTGAGCCGCATGGATTACGCGGCCGGCATGTTCTACGAAGCGATCGTGGTGAACGCGCCGGAGCGGCTGGCGGATGTGCCGGTGCCCAAGCGGGCCAGCTACATCCGGGTGCTGATGCTGGAGCTCAACCGCATCGCCAACCACCTGCTGTGGCTGG
>CAWUND010000100.1:0-4671 GCA_963923815.1 uncultured bacterium | reverse complement strand
AAACAGGGTGCTGGGCAGCTGCCTCAAGCGGCGACGAATGGCGTCACGCACCAGCACCTCCTGGCCGCCAGGCCCGGCAATGGCCAAGCGCACCACCCGGCCGCTGGCGCCCCGCTCCAGCACCAGCAGCCGCAGCGGCGCCCCGAGGGCGGCGGCACGGGCGCCCACGGCCTCACGCAGATCCGCCTCCGCGATCAGCCGCCGCCAGCGAAACCGCGGGTGATCACCGCCATAGGCACCGGCGCGGCGGTTCAGCACCTGCAGCAGATCCTGGGGGCGGCTGAGGGGCAGCCGCACCGGCGGACGCCCCTGGTCTGACCAATCCAAGAAGGCCTCCAGGTAGGGCAGTTCCGGCAGGGGCCAGGCCTCGTCCTCGTCGGCCGCGACGCCGCCATTGCTGGCGTGATACACCGCATGGATGGGCTCCCCCCGCCAGGCCAACACGCGGCCGGCCGTGGCAGACACCGCCTGGCGCACGGCGGCTCCCGCCTGCCGGGGATCGCCATACACCTGGCATTGGGTGTCGGCGCAAAGGTGGTAGCCATCCACCGCAAACCGCTGGCGGTTGCGGAGGGCCCAGGTGCGCGCCAACACCGCCTGGGCCGCCAGGGCGGCGGGGGGCGATCCGGCACCGATCTCATGGGGCACCACCCCCAACAGGTACCGCTCAAGGGGCACCTGCTCCACCAGGGTCCAGCGGTCGCTGGCATCGGCCTGCAGCCGGAACGGGCCGGCGAACACCCCCCCCTGCCAGCGCAAACCCTGGGGCGCCTGGATCCGCACGGGGCCCGCCAGGCGCTGCCAGGCCCCGGCGGATCCCCCTTGCACCACCCGCCCTTGCAGCAGCCGGCGCTGCCGCAGCCGCTGCTGCTCCAGACGGGCCTGGAAACCGGGCGGCGGCAGGGCCGTCGGCGGACCCCACACCTCCCAATCGGCCGGATGGGCCACGTCGGCGCTCACCCCCCCTCGGCGCCAGGCCAGGGCCGCCTGCTCGGCGGCCTCATAGCTGGCGAAGGGCCCCAGCACCCGCCGCTGAATCAGCTGGGGCTGGGGAAGGGGCTCCCAGGTCCAGCGCAGCTCCACCTGGGGCCCCTCCAACCGCAGGCCGCGGGCATCCGTGAGCTGCAGGGGCCCCGCCGCGGCCCGGAGGTCGAGGGGGGCATCCCCCAACCGGGCCGCCAGGGCCACCCACAATTGCGGCTGGGCACCGGCCGGCTCCGGCGGCGGCGGCACGGGCCAGTGGGTGAGGCCCTGGGCCCCGACGCCGCGGCACCCCCCCAGCAGCACTCCGCATCCCAGCAACAGGGGCAAGGCGCGACGCAAGCGCACGTGCATGGATCCAGCAACGGGCGGCCTCGACCCTAGGGGGAGTTGGCGGAAGGCACTTCGAGGGCGTACCCTCATTGTTTGTGCCCGAGCCCGTAGACATGCCGAAGCTCAAGACCCGCAAAGCAGCCGCCAAGCGGTTCAAGGCGACCGGCAGCGGAAAGTTCATGCGCCGCCACGCTTTCCGCAATCACCTGCTCGACCACAAGAGCCCCAAGCGCAAGCGTTTCCTCGGCACCATGGCCGTGGTGGATGAGCGGGACGCCGACAACGTGCGCGCGATGCTCCCCTACAGCTGAACGATCGGCTGCAGCGCTGTTTCAACAAAATCCCTGAGAACCACCCATGGCCCGCGTCAAGAGGGGCAACGTCGCCCGCAAACGCCGCAACAAGATTCTTCGCCTCGCGCGCGGCTTCCGCGGCGGCAACGGCTCCCTGTTCCGCACCGCCAACCAGCGGGTGATGAAGGCGCTGTGCAACGCCTACCGCGACCGTCGCCGCCGCAAGCGCGATTTCCGTCGCCTCTGGATCGCCCGCATCAACGCCGCTGCCCGCCTCAACGGCCTCAGCTACAGCAAGCTGATGGGTGGTCTGAAGAAGGCCGATGTGCAGCTGAACCGCAAGATGCTGGCCCAGCTGGCCGTGGCCGACCCCGCCAGCTTCACCTCCGTGGTGGGCGCCGCCAAGGCCTGATCCCCTCCCCAAGAGCGACCCGGCAGGCCGAATGGATCTTTCGCTTCCGCAGGCCTACCTGATCGGCCTGCTGGTGTTGTTGGGCGCCGCCGCCGTGCTGGTGGGCCGTCAAATCCTGCGGGTGCGCAGCGATGAGGTGGCCCTGGCGCGGCTCGAGGCCCAGGCCAAGCAAAGCGAACAGTCCGCGGCCGACCTCTATGAGCTGGCCTCCGTTCAACTGCGCAAACGGCTGTACGGCCAGGCGGTGGACAACCTCAAACGGGCCAGCAAATCGGCGGCATCCGAACCGCCGGAAGCCCAGGCCCTGATCGAGAACGCCCTGGGCTTCGCCTTAGCGGCCCAAAGCAATTACAACGCCGCGGTGAAGCACTACCGGGCGGCCCTCAAGGCCAAGGCGGATTACCCCGTGGCCCTCAACAACCTGGCCTTCGCCCTCGAGAAGCAGCAAAAGCCCGAGGAGGCCATGGCCACCTACCAACAGGTGTTGGAGCTCGACAGCGGCAACCGCACCGCCCGCAAGCGGCTCAAGCGGCTGGAACGCACCGCCGCCTGAGCCGGCCTACCAGAGGCCGCGCACGGGCACGGCCTTGCCGGCACTGGCTAGCACCGGATTCATCACCAACGTGCCGCCGGGGTTGGTTTGGCGGGGGGCCACCCAGCCCGACAGACTGAAGCCCTGGAGCCCCACAAACCGCCCACCGTTCTCCAGGCCGGCGGAGGGCACCTCGCCGAGCAGCAGCAAGATCAGCTGATCGGAGTTGGCGTTGAGATTGCCCTGCACCGGCAGCTTCGTGCTGCCCACAGTCATCTCACCGCGCACATCCACCATCTGCCCCAGGGCCGTCACGGAACTCAAGCGCAGCTGCACCGGGTAAGGGCCGCCGCCGGCAAAGCCTTCATAGGTGCCACTCCACTGGCGGGGCATCTGCTGGGCCATCACCGCCGCCCGGGCCACCGGGTCAAACGTCTGCACCTGCATGGGCTGGGCGAGGGTCGATGCCCCATCCACCATCAGCGGTGTGGCGGCCAGAAGCAGGGGGATCACGGCGGCGACGCGTTGCAATGGAGCCAGGCTAAAGGGCCTGGCCGGCGCCGGCCGGGCCCACGCGGTACGTTCGCTGCATGGCCGACCCCTCCGCCGTGACCGCCCCCGCCACCAACACACCGGCGACTGATCCCCTCGTGATTGGTGGGCGGAGCTTCCGCAGCCGGCTGATGACCGGCACCGGCAAATACCCGAGCCTGCAGGCCATGCAGGCCAGCCTGCAGAGCAGCGGCTGCGAGATCGTCACCGTGGCGGTGCGCCGCGTGCAGACCCAAGCCGCCGGCCATGAGGGGCTGATGGAGGCCATCGATTGGAGCCGCATCTGGATGCTGCCCAACACCGCCGGCTGCGCCACGGCGGAGGAAGCGATCCGGGTGGCACGGCTGGGGCGCGAGCTGGCCAAATTGGCGGGCCAGGAGGACAACACCTTCGTGAAACTGGAGGTGATCCCCGATGCCCGGCACCTGCTGCCGGATCCGATCGGCACCCTGGAGGCGGCGGAGCAGCTGGTGCGGGAAGGGTTCACCGTGCTGCCCTACATCAATGCCGACCCCCTGCTGGCCAAGCGCCTCGAGGATGTGGGCTGCGCCACCGTGATGCCGCTGGGGTCTCCGATCGGCTCGGGCCAGGGGATCCGCAACGCGGCCAACATCGCCTTGATCATCGACAACGCCACGGTGCCCGTGGTGGTGGACGCCGGCATCGGTGTGCCCAGCGAGGCGGCGCAGGCCATGGAGATGGGCGCCGATGCCCTGCTGATCAACAGTGCGATCGCCCTGGCGGGGGATCCACCGGCCATGGCCCGGGCCATGGCGCTGGCCTGCGAGGCGGGCCGCAGCGCCCGGCGGGCGGGGCGGCTGCCCATGCGGGCCGACGCCAGTGCCAGCTCACCGCTGCAGGGGCGCGTCGGCACGTAACGCTTCCGCACGGGGTGCAGGCAGACCCGGCGGACGCCCCTACGGTCGCTGCAATCACATGCCGATGCGATGCAGGTCACCGAAGAGGACGGCGGCAGGCTGAATGCCTTTGCCCGGGAGCCCCGCATGCAGGTGATGGAGGCTGAGGAGCTGCGGGCTGGGGGCAGCAAAGTGCTGCTGATTGGGGGCGCCGTGCTGGTGCTTCTGCTGGTGGCCGTGGCGGCGGGAATTAGCTGAATCCCTGTAGTAGCTTGCCCTGACGGAGCGAATGCCCGTCAGACGCTCGCCAAGCAGGAGTCCAGCGGTGAAGGTTTTCGTTCTCGGTGGTGACGGCTTCTGCGGCTGGCCCTGCGCCGTGAACCTGGCCGACCAGGGCCACGACGTGCTGATCGTCGACAACCTGAGCCGCCGCAAGATCGACGTGGATCTGGCGGTGGAATCGCTGACCCCGATCGCCACCATGCCCGATCGCCTGCGGGCCTGGGAGCAGGTGGGGGGCAAGCCCATGCGCTTCGTGGCCATGGACATTGCCCACGAGTACCAGCGGCTGCTGGATCTGCTGCTGGAGGAGCGCCCGGATGCGGTGGTGCACTTCGCCGAGCAGCGGGCCGCCCCCTATTCGATGAAGAGCAGCGCCACCAAGCGCTACACCGTTGATAACAACGTCAACGGCACCCACAACCTGCTGGC
>CAWUND010000099.1:0-4687 GCA_963923815.1 uncultured bacterium | reverse complement strand
GGGCATTGCCCAGGCGGTCAGTGAGCTCGGAGAGGTCGCGCTTGAAGTCGGTGAGATCGAGCACCGCGTGCAGGTGGGGATCGGTGGCTTGACCGTACTCAATGGGCGACGGGGCCGTTTCTAGGATTCGGGCCGATTGAGGCTCGGGCATGGCGGCGACCGTGGAGATCTACACCTGGCGGGCCTGCCCGTTCTGCATCCGCGCCAAGGGGTTGCTCGACCGCAAAGGGGTGGCCTACACCGAGTTCGCCATCGACGGGGATGAGGCCGCCCGCGATGCCATGGCGGCCAAGAGCGGTGGCCGCCGCAGCGTGCCCCAGGTGTTCATCAACGGCCATCACGTGGGGGGCTGCGACGACCTGCACGCCCTCGAGCGCAGCGGCCAGCTGGATGCGCTGCTGGGGGCCTGACCTTGACCCTGCCTGACGCCGGTCGCGAACCGCAGCTGTTCGTGATCGATCCGATCGATCGCCTGCGCCCCACCAAGGATTCCAGCGTGGCCCTGATGCAGGCGGCCCAGCGGGCCGGCCAGCAGGTGTGGGTGTGCACGCCGGGCCAGCTGGCGGTGCGCGGCGGCACCGCTGAGGTGCAGGCCCAGCCGGTGCGCCTGGCGGCGATCCGCCCCACCGCAGGCGGCTGGGAGCTGCCGGATCCGTGGTTTGAAGCGGCGGAACCGCGCTGGATGCCCCTGGCGTCCTTCCCGCGGGTGTGGATGCGCAAAGACCCCCCGGTGGATGAGGCCTACCTGTATGCCACCCACCTGCTGGAGCTGGCGGAGCGCCAGGGGGTGCGGGTGCTCAACCGCCCCGCTTCGCTGCGGGCCTGGAACGAAAAGCTCAGCGCCCTGCGCTGGAGCCACTTGATGGCCCCCACCCTGGTGGCCACCCAGGTGGAGGCCCTGGCGGCCTTCGCCGCCGAGCATGGCGAGGTGGTGCTCAAGCCCCTGGGGGGGCGCGCCGGCCAGGGGGTGGTGTTTGCCTCCGCCGCCACCCCGGGGCTGCGGGCCCTGCTGGAGCTGGTCACCGCCATGCAGACCCTGCCGGTGATGGTGCAGGCCTTCCTGCCGGGGGTGAGCCGCGGCGACAAGCGCATCCTGCTGGTGGATGGCGAGCCCCTGGGGGCCGTGAACCGGGTGCCCAGCGGCGGCGAATTTCGCAGCAACCTGGCGGTGGGCGGCCAGCCCGAGGCCACCGAGCTCAGCGACGCCGAGCGGGCCATCTGTGCGGCCCTGGCCCCGGCCCTGCGGGCCGAGGGGCTGTTCTTTGTGGGCATCGACGTGATCGACGGCCGCCTCAGCGAGATCAACGTCACCAGCCCCACCGGCATCCGCGAGGTGGAACGGCTGGGGGGCATCCCCCTGGCGGATCAGCTGATGGAGCGGCTGCTGGCGGCCTGAGCCCCCGGCCCGGTGAGCTGCTGCTGCAGCACCCCCAGCTTGAGGGCCACCTCCGCCAACTCCCGCTCCACCGCCGAGCCCCGCACCAGGCCGGCGCCGGCGGTGAGCTCCAGGCGGCGCCCCTGCAGGCTGCCGCTGCGGATCGCCACCCGCAATTCGGTGTCGCCCTCGCTGTCGATCCAGCCGATCGGGGCGGCGTAATGGCCCCGCTCAAACGGCTCCAGGCTGCGCAGGGCGGCCATGGCTTCGCGGCGTGGCAGCCCCGCCACCGCCGGGGTGGGGTGCAGCGCAGCCGCCAGGGCCAGCGGTTGCTGGTCCCCGAGGGCGGCGGTGATGGGGGTGTGCAGGTGCACCAGTTGCCCGTGGCGGGCCAGGCGCGGGTGGCGGGGCCGGCGCGGGCTGAGGCCGCTCTGCTGCAGCACCCCCGTGATCGCCTCCACCACCAGCTCGTGTTCGCGGCGGTCCTTGTCCGACTGCAGCAGCGGCTGGGCCTGGGCCCCCACCGGTGCCGTGCCGGCTAGGGCATCGCTGCGCAGCTGCCCCTGGCGCACCGTGAGCAGCCGCTCCGGTGAGGCCCCCAGCAGGGCGGGGCCCTCCGCCCGCTGCCACAGGAAGCGGCAGCTGCCCGGTTGCCGTTGCCGCAACTGGGCCAACAGCTGCAGGGGATCCAGCGGATGGGCCAACACCAGCTGTTGCCGCACCGCCAGCACCAGCTTGCGCAGCTCGCCGCCTTCCACCAGCTCCAGGCCCCGCTCCACCACGGAGCGGTAGCCGTCTTGCCAGCTGGAGCCCTCCAGGATCGCCGGGCCCGGTGCATCCCCCTGGCCGGCGTTGGGGTCGGCGGGCAGCTGCGCCAGCCGCGCCGCCTGCTCCCAGAGCTCCTCCGCCAGGCTGCGGGCGCTCACATCACCGCCGAGGGTGCGCTGCAGCCGCAACCAGCAGTGGCGCCCCTGGCGGCTTAATTGCCAGCGGGGCAGCACCGCCTGCACCCCGGGCACCCCATCCCCCTCCTGCAGGGGGCTGTCAAAAAACGAGAAGGCCAGCAGCACCCGCGGCCGCGCCAGGGGCGGGCAGGCCTGGGGGGCGGCCAGGCGGCCCAGGCTCACGGCGCTGAAGCGTTGCGCCAGCTCAAACCGGCGCGGGCCGCTCAGCTCCAGGCTGTTGCAACGGCCGCTGGCCGCCAGGCAGAGGCCCGGGGCGCTGTCCCACAGGAAGCGGAAGCGATCGCCTTGATCCAGTTGGCTGAGCAGGGCCAGGGGGTCACGGCCCGCCAGGGGCAGGGCCAGGCTCAGCACCCCATCACCCTCCAGCTGGCGGGCACCCTCGCCCGCCGCCGCCAGCAGATCGCTGAAGCTGGTTGTGACGCTGGAGGGGGCCTGCACCCGAAGCGGGCTGAAGCGGCTGCTCAAATGTATGGGTGCCGCCTTGCCGCCCGATGGCTCCGCCCGCGTCCGAGCCCCAGGTCGTCGCAAGCCTTCATGCCGATGGGGCCGCCCGCCGCCGCCTGTGGAAGGCGGCGATCAAGTGGCCGATGTACGCGGTGGCGGTGATGCCGGTGCTGCTGGCGGCTGGCTGGCGCTGGGGCCGCGGCGAGCTGGTGCGGCTGGATCAGCTGCTGTTGTTTTTGGTGGCGGCGGTGTTGCTGCTGGCCTGGGAAAACCTCGCCAACGACGTGTTTGACGCCGACACGGGGGTGGATGCCCAGGGCAAACCCCATTCGCTGGTGAACCTCACCGGCCGCCGCGATCGGGTGGCCTGGCTGGCTAATGGGGCCCTGCTGCTGGGGTTGGCCCTGATGGCCCTGGTGGCCCTGCGCAGCAGCGGTGCCGTGTTGGCCCTGGTGTTGGCCTGCTGCGGCATCGGCTACGCCTACCAGGGTCCGCCCCTGCGGCTGGGCTACCGCGGCCTGGGGGAACCCCTGTGCTGGCTGGCGTTTGGGCCCCTGGCCACCGCGGCGGGTCTGCTGGCCCTGGCACCCGCCGATGGCGCCGCAGCGGTGCCCTGGCGGGCGGCGGTGGAGCTGGGGGGTGGGCCGGCCCTGGCCACCACGCTGGTGTTGTTTTGCTCCCACTTCCACCAGGTGGAGGAGGACGCCGCCCACGGCAAACGATCGCCGGTGGTGCGCCTCGGCACCGCCCGTGCCGCCGCCCTGGTGCCCTGGTTTGTGGCGGGGGCCCTGGCGTTTGAGTGGGCCCCCGTGCTCGTGGGCCACTGGCCGCCCACGGCCCTGCTCGGGGCGGTGGGTCTGCCGCCGGCCCAGCGGTTGATCCGGCTGCTGCGGGAGCACCACCACGAGCCGGAGCGGATCGTGGGCAGCAAGTTTTTGGCGTTGCGCTTCCAGGCCCTCAATGGCCTGGGGCTGGCGTTGGGCCTGGCCCTGGGGCCTCGGTTGGGCTGATGCCGGAGGTGGGCCCGCTGCAGCTGCACTGGCGCCCCTACGGCTTTGCCTTGCCCCGCGCCCTGGTCACCAGCCAGGGGGCCTGGAGTGCCCGCAGCGGTTGGCTGCTGCGGCTGGAGGCGGCCGATGGCGCCTGCGGCTGGGGTGAGGCGGTGGCGCTGCCGGGGCAGGAGGCCCCGTTGGAGGCCGCCCTTCAGCGGCTGCCGGCCCGCCTGGAGCGCCCCCACCTGGAGGAGCTGCTGGCGTCATGGCCGGCACCCCTGGCCTGTGCGGTGGGCCTGGCCCTGGCGGAGTGCGATGGCCTGGGATCAGCCGCCAGCGGCGGCTGGCAAGCGGCGCCCCCTGCCGCCGCCCTGTTGCCGGCGGGGGCTGCGGCGCTCGAGGCCCTCAAACCGCTGCTCGATGCGCCGGGGCCCCTCACCCTGAAGTGGAAGGTGGCGGCCTGCGGGGATGGGGAGGAGCGGCGGCTCTTGGAGGAGGTGTTGGCCCTGTTGCCCGCCGGCGGCCGCCTGCGCCTGGATGCCAATGGCGGCTGGGACCGGGCCACCGCCGGCGCCTGGGCCGATCGGCTCCGGGCCGAACCCCGCCTGGAGTGGCTGGAGCAGCCGCTGGCCCCGGCCGATTGGGAGGGGCTGCAGGCCCTGGCGGCACGGGTTCCGGTGGCGCTGGATGAATCCCTGCGCCAGAGCCCGCCCCCGCCGCTGGGGCACTGGGGGGGCTGGCAGGTGCGGAGGCCGCTGCTGGAGGGCGACCCGCGGCCCCTGCTGGCGGCCCTGGCGGCCGGCACCCCGCGCCTGATGCTGAGCACCGCCTTTGAAACGGGCATCGGCCGGCGCCTGGTGGCGCACCTGGCGGCCCTGCAGGCCAAGGGCCCCACCCCCACCGCCCCCGGG
>CAWUND010000098.1:0-4718 GCA_963923815.1 uncultured bacterium | reverse complement strand
AGGTCGAGGCCCTCCCGCAGCAGGTTCACCCCCACGAGCACGTCGTATTCGCCGTTGCGCAGGTCTTGGATGATTTCGATCCGCTCGATCGAGTGGATCTCCGAGTGCAGGTAGCGCACCCGCACGCCGTTCTCCGCCAGGTAGTCGGTGAGGTCTTCGGCCATGCGCTTGGTGAGCGTGGTCACCAGCACCCGCTCCTGCTTCTCGGCCCGCACCCGGATCTCGCCGAGCAGGTCATCCACCTGGCCATCGGTGGGGCGCACCTCCACCACCGGATCGAGCACGCCGGTGGGGCGGATCACCTGCTCCACCACCTGGCCTTGGCTCTGGGTCATCTCCCAGTCGCCGGGGGTGGCACTCACGAAGATCGTCTGCTGGGCCTTCTCCCAAAACTCCGAGCCCTTCAGCGGCCGGTTGTCAGCGGCGCTGGGCAGCCGGAAGCCGTGCTCGATCAGCACCTGCTTGCGCGATTGGTCGCCGTTGTACATGGCCTGCAACTGGCTGCAGGTCACGTGGCTTTCATCCACCACCAGCAACCAGTCGTCGGGGAAGTAATCGATCAGGCATTCCGGCGGCGTGCCGGCGGGGCGACCCGCCAGGTGCCGGGCGTAGTTCTCCACGCCATTGCAGTAGCCCACCTGCTCCAGCATCTCCAGGTCGTAGGTGGTGCGCTGCTCCAGGCGCTGGGCCTCCAGCAGCCGGCCCTGTTCGTTGAGCACATCGAGCCGTTCGCGCAGCTCAAGCCGAATCGCCTTGATCGCCTCCGCCAGACGCTCCTTGGGCGTCACGAAGTGCTTAGCGGGGTAGATGTTGATGCTCTCCAGGCTTTGCAGGATCTCGCCGGTGGTGGGGTCGACGTAGCGGATCGCCTCCACCTCATCGCCGAACAGCTCGATCCGCACCAGGCGGTCTTCGTAGGCGGGGCCGATCTCCAGCACATCGCCGCGCACCCGGAAGCGGCCGCGGGAGATCTCCAGGTCGTTGCGGGAGTACTGGTTGTTCACCAGCTCCCGCAGGGAGCCCCGCAGGTTGAGGGTTTCACCCACCTCGAAGCGCACCGCCGCCTTGAGGTATTCGCTGGGGATGCCGAGGCCGTAGATGCAGCTGATCGAGGCCACCACGATCACATCGCGCCGCTCAAACAGCGAACGGGTCGCCGAGTGGCGCAGCATGTCGATCTCTTCGTTGATCGACGCCGTCTTGGCGATGTAGGTGTCGGAGACGGGCACATACGCCTCCGGCTGGTAGTAGTCGTAATAGGAGATGAAGTACTCAACGGCGTTGTGCGGGAAGAATTCCCGCAGCTCGTTGCAGAGCTGGGCCGCCAGGGTTTTGTTGTGGGCGAGCACCAGCGCCGGCCGCCCGGTTTGGGCGATCACATTGGCGATGGTGAACGTCTTGCCGGTGCCCGTGGCCCCCAGCAGGGTCTGGTAGCGCTCACCCCCGTCCACGCCCGCCACGAGACCCTTGATGGCCTCGGGCTGGTCGCCCTTGGGTTGATAGGGGGCCTGCAGCTGGAAAGGGCTCGCCATCGGGCCATTCTCGCGGCAGGCCCCAAGGGGCTGTGGCTGCTGAACGAAACCGCGCGGGCTCAGACGGCCACGCGGCTGGTGCTGCCCAGGGCCTCGCGCAGGCTGCGCACCACCGCCACCATGGCCAGCTCATCGCCGAGCTTGTTCACGGCGGAGCCCACACCCACACCCGCAGCACCGGCGGCGATGGCCATCGGCACGGTGACGGCCGAGAGGCCCGAGGCGCACAGCACGGGCACGCCCACGGCACGGCCGATGCTGTGGGCCGCCGCCAGGGTGGGGGCGGCCTTTTCGATCAGGCCGAGGCTGCCGGCGCTGAAGGGCTTGGCGCTGGTGCCGCCTTCGGTCTGGATCAGGTCGGCGCCGGCGGCCACCAGGTCGACCGCCAGTTGCTCCTGCTGGTCGAGGGGCAACACGTGGGGCACGGTGACGCTCAGCACCACCTCGGGCAGCAGGGCGCGGGTGCGGCGGGTGAGGTCGAGCACCTCAGCGGCATCGAACACGCGACCCAGGGGATAGAAGGCGTCGTAGTTGCCGATTTCCACCAGGGCGGCGCCGGCGGCCACGGCGGCGGGGAACAGCTCGGGATCCACGGCGCTCACGCAGATCGGCAGGCCGGACACCCGGGCCGCCAGCTGCACCAGCTCGGGATCGCAGGCCACATCGATCAGGTCGGCACCGCCAAGGCCGGCGGCGCGGCTGATGCGCTCCACGCTGGCGGCATCGAAGTTGGTGAGGCCGGCGATCACTTTCAGGGCGCGGCGCTCAGTCAGGGCCTGGCGCAGGGCAGCGGGCAGCTGGGCGAGACGCGACATACCGATCCACAAATGCAATGGGGCGATTCTCCCACGCAGCTCCAGGGCCGGGCAGGCTGTGGCCATGGCCGCCCCATGGAGCCGCTTCCATCTGCGCCTGCACCGGCTGCTGCTGCGCCGGCCGCAGCTGCTGCCCCAGCACAGCACGCTGCTGCTGGCGGTGTCGGGCGGCCAGGATTCCATGGCCCTGGTGGGCCTGCTGCGGGATCTGCAGCGGCTGCACCACTGGCGCCTGATGCTCTGGCACGGCGACCACGGCTGGCGGCCGGAGTCCGCCGAGCAGGCCAGCGCCCTGGCCGCCTGGGCGGCGGCGGAAGGCTTGCCCCTGGAGCTGAAGCGGTGGCCCGCGCCCCAGCCCGACGAGGCCGCCGCACGGCAGTGGCGCCTGGCTTGCCTGCAGCACCAGGCCGCCCAGGCGGGGGCCAGCCGGGTGGTCACGGGGCACACCGCCAGCGACCGGGCCGAAACCCTGCTGCTGCACCTGGCCCGCGGCAGCCACCGCCGGGGCCTGGCCAGCCTCCGGCCGCTGCGCCCCCTCGACGGCACGGTGCAGCTGGCCCGGCCACTGCTGGTGTTCAGCCGCAGCGAAACCGCCCAGATCCAGCAGCAGCTGCAGCTGCCCGTGTGGAGCGACCCCAGCAACGACACCCCACGCTTCAGCCGCAACCGCATCCGCGCCGAGGTGATGCCGGTGCTGGAGGCCCTGCACCCCGGCGCCAGCCGCCGCTTGGCCGGCCTCAGCTCCCGCCTGGCGGACGAACAGGACAGCCAGGAGCAACTGGAGCAGCTGGCGCTGCAGAGCCTGCTCAGCCACCCCAACGACCCCGGTGCCGCCCTGGGGCGGCGGGCCCTGATGGCCCTGCAACTGGGCAACCGGCGCCGGCTGCTGCGGGCCTGGCTGCAGGGGCAGGGCCACACCAACCTGGCGGCGGAGCCCCTGGAGCAGCTGCTGGAGCGCCTGGAGCTGGAGCGGGGCCCCGGGGTGCTGCAGCTGCCGGGCGGACACCAACTGCACTGGGATCGCCAATGGCTGCGCAGCAGC
The DNA here is from genome assembly GCA_963923815.1 of uncultured bacterium. GTDB lineage: Bacteria > Cyanobacteriota > Cyanobacteriia > PCC-6307 > Cyanobiaceae > Vulcanococcus. The sequence continues at coordinate 1,329 of CAWUND010000098.1, read as the reverse complement.
GCCGGCGGCGGTAAACAGGGGCCGGTGCCCCCGCCGAGCCAACCGCCTTGAGCACGAGCAGCAGCCTTGAGCAGGCCTATGCCGCCGTGGAGCAGGCCTATGCCGCCGGCGACTTCAGCACGGCCCTCAAAGGCGCCGAAGCCCTCTTGCCGGAGCTCAGCGCCGACCGCAACGACCAACTGCAGCAGCGGCTGCAGCTGTTGATCGGCCACATCCATCTCTATGGGCTGCAGCAGCCCAGCCAGGCCGCGGCCGCCTACCGGGCGGTGCTGGAGCACTGCCAGGAGCCGAGCTACCGAGCCTCTGCGGAGGCCGGCCTGCGGGACGCCGCCGCAACCGGGCAACCCGCCACCCCGTGGCTAGAGGCCCTGCCAGCCTCAGGCGGCCCCACCAAAACGGCAACCACGGCGCTGGCGCCGGAACCCGCCAAGCCGGCCCAAACAACAGCCCCCGATCCCTACGACCGGGGGCTGTTGCTGCTGGAGCTGCCGGGGCGCCCCAGCGAACTGAACGGCCCCTAACTCAGCCGGCGGCGGCAGAGCGGCGGCGGCGGGTGCGGCCCTCCACCTCGGGCTCCTCCACCTTGGCGGCAGCCGGTGCGGCCCCCACGGCAGCCAGTTCCCGGCGGGGTTCAGGGGCGGGAGCGGGTGAGGGTGCGGTGCGCTCGACCCGCGGAGCCCGGTCGACCCGCTCGGGGCGCTCGCGGCGGTCGTCACGGCCACCACCACGGCCACCGCGGGGGGCCGGACGGGTGTCGGGTTCGGCGTCAGCACGGCCCTTGTAGGCGGGGGTGCCACCGGGGGCGGGCTGCACCAGGCAGATGATCAGCGGCTCCACCTGCAGCTCACGGCGCAGGCGGCGCTGCAGGCCGATCTCGATCTCCCGCTGCACGCCCATCCAATCCACATCCGGGGCCTTGCCACCGCTGTTGCGCGACAGCTGCTGCCAGCGGTTTTCCAGCACCCAGGTGATCTCGCGCTCGGCCCAGAGGCTGAGCTTGCGGGCATCGGCGGCGGTGACCACACCCCGCAGGTTCACCCGCGGCGGTGCAGCCATCACGCCGTCGGTGCTGATCACCGCGAGCATCGTGATCACGCCGTCTTCGGCCAGTTGCTGGCGCTCCTTGAGCACCCGGGCGTCGACGATGCCGTTGCGGGAGGCATCCAGCAGCTCGATGCCGGCCTTCACCGGATCGCCCTTGCTGATCGAATCGGGGGTGAGCTGCACCACATCACCGTTGTCGATGATCAGGATGTTCTCGGCGGGCACCCCCATCGACTGGGCGGTCTTGCTGTGGCACACGAGCATGCGGTGCTCACCGTGCACGGG
>CAWUND010000097.1:0-4879 GCA_963923815.1 uncultured bacterium | reverse complement strand
GGGCCTGGCGCTGCAGGGTGCGGCGGCAGAAGCCGTGGATGGTGGTGATGTCGGCCCGATCCAGCTGCTCGAGGGCCAGCAGCAGGCGGCCCCGCAGCGGTGCGCTGGGCTGGGCGCGGTGGTGCTCCAGCCAGCCCTGCAGGGGGCCATCCAGCGCCTGCGGGTCGGCGCTGGGCTGGTCGAGGAGCTGCAGGGCCTGCTGCAGCCGCCGGGCGATGCGGTCGCGCAGCTCCGCCGCCGCCGCCTCCGTGAAGGTGACCACCAGCAGCTGCTCCACCGCCGGTGGGTGGGTTCCCTCGGTGAGCAGCCGCAGCACCAGGTGGGCCAGGGCGAAGGTTTTGCCCGTGCCGGCGCTGGCCTCCAGCAGCCGCAGCCCCGGGGCTAGGGGCAGCTGGTTGGCCTCGAAGCGCAGCAGCTCACTCATCGCTTCAGCTCCGTGCGCCGCTCCAGCAGCGGCGTGTGCAGCGCCAGGGCCAGCTGTTGCCGTTCGGCGGTGAGCAGGGCAGCGAGGGGTAGATCGGCGCCGAAGCACAGGGCCTGCACCGCATCGCTGCGCTCAGCGCCCTGCTGGTGGCCCCCCTCCCAGGCGGCCTCGGCCAGGCTCCAGCCGCGCCCCTGGCCCGGTTTGGCCCATTCGCCGCTGGCGAAGGCCCAGCCGGTTTGTGGCGGCAGCGGCCAGCACTGCCGCCGGTGGCCCTGGCCCCAGGCCAGCAGTTGCTCCAGCAGGGCTTCGGCGTCGGTGGGGCTGGGGGCCTGCAGCTGCTCCAACACCCGAAATCGGGCCCCATCGCGCCCCACCAGCACGGCGCCGCTGGGCCCCTGGCCGGCGGCGCAGGCCAGCAGCAGCTCCCCCCACAGCCGCAGCCGTTGGGCGGTGCGGGGGCGGGCGGTGTGCACCAGCACCAGCTGCTGGCCGTGCCAGTTGAGCTCGCCGTTGAGGGTGCCCCAGGCCACGGGCCGCAGCTCCGCCGGCCCCAGCTGCTGCAGGCACTGCTGCAGGGAACTCCAGCGCTGCTCCAGCCCCCGGCACTCCAGCTCCCCCGCCGCCTGGGGGGGCAGCAGGCCGCGGCCGCGGCTGAGCAGGCCCCAGTCGGGCGGGGTGCTGTCTACTGCCTCGGGGAGTTGGTCCCGCAGCAGGGCCGCCCGCTGCCGCTCCTGCAGCTCCAGGGGGTCGAGGTCGAGCACGGGGCTGTCCCATTCCTGGGGGCGCAGCTGCAGCCGCTCCAGCCATTGGCGCTGGGGGGCCTCCAGCCAGGCCAGCAGCTCCGGCCATGGCTCGGGCTCCGGGTCTGCGGCGGGGGCTGGAGCGGCGGCGCTAAACGCCAGGCCGCGCACGGGCTGATCGCCCTGGCCCAACTGCCGCTCCAGCTGCTGGCGGGCCTGCAGCAGCCGTTGGTCGCAGCTGCTGGCGGGCCAGGGGGGCTGCGGCAGGAAGTTGCTGCGCTCGAGCGGATGGGCGGCGTGCTGGCGCAGGGGCAGCCCCTCCGGCAGGCGCGCCGCCAGCCAGTCGAGCCACTGCCGCACGGGGGTGCAGGCTTCGAGCGGTTCGCCGGTGCGTTCATCGCGGCAGCTCCAGCTGACCAGCAGGTGCTGGCGGGCCGAGAGCAGGCTCTCCAGCAGCACGTAGCGGTCTTGATCGCCGGTGTTGGGGTCGCCCAGTTGGCGCCCCTGCTCCAGCAGGTGGAACCCCGGCCGTGGCCGTTGGCGCGGGAACTGGCCCGCATCCAACCCCATCAGCACCACCACCTTGTGGGGGATGGCGCGCATGGGCTCCAGGGCGCTGATGGTGAGGGCGCCGGAGCGGTGGCCGAAGCGGCCGCTGGCTTCGCTCAACCGCTCCCCCAGCACCTCCGCCACCACCGGCGCCGCCAGCTGCAGGGGGCTGGTGTCGGCCACGGCGGCCCAATCCGCCAGGGCGGCGTGGATGCTCTGCAGCTCCCAGGCGGCGGCGCCCCCATCGCCAAACAGTTCGGTGAGCAGGCGGCGCAGCCCCGGCACCCAGGCGGCCGGCGTGCGGCGGCGCCCCAGCCAGCGCAGGCTGCGCAGCAGTTGCCGCAGCAGCGCCAGCCAACGGCCCTGTTGCTCGAGGCTGCCCTCCATGGCCAGGGGGGCGGTGCCGGCGGGGGCCAGCCCCGGCAGCTCCGGCAGCACCAGCCCCAGCACCAGGCGGTCGATGGCCCAGCTGAGGCCGTGGGTGCCGTCGTCGCCGCGGTCGGCCCCATCGAGGCCCCAGCGGAAGCCGGCGCGCTGCAGCAGGGCCGTGAGGGCACCGGCATCCTCGGGCTCGATGCCATGGGCGCTGAGCAGGGGGCCGCAGCCCAGCAGCTGCTCCAGGGCGCTGGCGGTGAGCCGCTGGCCCCCCAGCTGCAGCAACGCCAGTAGCCCCTGGCTGATGCCCGCTTCGCTCTGTTGGCTGCGGTCGGTCAGGCGCCAGGGCAGGGCCACCCCGGTGGCGTCGCTGTCGCCGAACACCGCCCCCACCAGCGGCGCGAACGCCTCCACCTGGGGGGTCATCACCAGGATGTCGCGGGGCTCGAGGCTGGGGTCGGCCGCCAGCAGCTGGAGGATGCGATCCCGCACCACCTGCAGCTGCCGCAGCCGCCCTGGGCAGGCGTGGAATTCCAAGGAGCGGTCGCCGGCATGCCAAGCCAGGGGGCCATCGGCATCGCCGCCGTCGCCCTGGCCGCCGGCGAGCCGCTGCTGCAGCTGCTCCAGCAGGTTGGGGGTGCGGCCTTGGCTGCGGGCCACCTGGGCGGCATCGAGGAACAGATCCCCCTCCCGCCACTGGCCGAGCTGGTGCTCGCCGCTGCCCTCCAGCAGTTGCTGGAATTCCGCCCCCAGCCGCCCAAACCGGGCCTCCAGCCCGGGCACCTGCAGCAGCCAGTCGGCCCCGAGGGGATCGCTGCGGCCGGCCGCCCCCTGGCGTTGCCACAGGTCGCGGCAGGGGGTGAGCAGGTAGAGCTCCACCGGCAGCACGGCGGAGAGGGCCTGCAGCAGTTCCACCTGCACCGGCGCCAGGCTGCTGAGGCCAAACAGCCGCAGCGGCCCCGGCGGGGGCTGGGCCGGCCGCCAGCCCCCCTGCAGCGCGGCCATCAGGCGGCGGGCCCGCAGGCCGAAGGGCAGTTCCTCCAGCCGTGTGGCCAGGCGGCGCAGCAGCAGCGGCTGCCAGCGCCAGGGGGCCCCCAGGGGGTGGCCGGTGGCGTCGATGTCGTGGCCCTGCAGCCAGGCCTCCACCAGGGCGGGGCGGTAGAGGCCGTAGTCGTCGAGGGCATCGGCGATGGCCCGCGCCAGCTGCCACAGGGGCAAATCCAGCTGTTGGGGGGGCTGGCGCCGCCGTTGCAGCCAGTGCCGCAGGGGATCCGCTTCGGCCTGCTCCAGCAGCTCCGGCAGCAGCTCGAGCACGGGCCACACCAGGTTTTGGGCGCGCCAGGGGTCGCGGCCGCCCGCGGCATCGGGGGCGTCGACGTTGGGTTCGGCCTCCCGCAGCAGCTCCCCCACCAGCTGGCGCAGGCGGGCGCTGGGGAAGGGAAAGCGCAGGTTGGCGGCGATGCCGGCGCCATTGCCCAGGGCGATCTGCTCCCCCAGCCAGCGGCTGGTGGGCCAGGTGTTCACGATCACCTGCACCGGCTCGAATGGGCCCGGGGGCTCCAGCTGCAGTTGGGTGGCCAGCAGCTGCGCCAGCAGTTCAGCGCGGTTGCTGCGGTAGAGCGTGAGCAAGGCTCAGCGGCTGCTCAGGGCCGGGGGCGTGGAGTCGCTGCGCAGGCCGGGCAGGGGCTGGGCGAGGTCGGGGCGCAGGCCCGGCACCGCCAGCACGGCCTTGGTTTCCGGGCAGTAGGCGCTCAGTTCACCGCCGTAGCAGGCGCCGGTGTCCACCATCACGATGTGGCGCAGCCGCCGCACGTGGGGGCCGGGGGTGTGGCCGATCACCACCTCGCCGAAGCGGCCGTCGTAGTGCTGCCAGAAGTCGAGCCGCACCTGCAGATCCGGCTGCCAGGTGAGCGGGTTGAAGCCGGCGTGGGTGGCCACCCAGCCGTCGCCCCAGTAGGCCATCGGCAGGTGCTGCAGCCGCTCCAGCCACTGGCGGCAGCGGAGATCCCCCAGTTGGCGGTAGGTGTCGCAGCCCGCCAGCTTGCGGCCCGAAAACCAGCTTTCGGCGCGCAGGGCCGTGATCAGATCCTGTTCGTGGTTGCCCCGCAGCCACACGGCACGGCCGCTCTCCACCAGGGCCCAGATGCGCTCCATGCTCGCGGCGATGCTGGGGCCGCGGTTGATGGCATCGCCGCAGAAGATGAGTCGGTCGTTGACCGGCAGCCGCTGCAGCAGCTGCTCCAGGGCCTCAGCGCAGCCATGGACATCCCCGATCACCCAGTGGCGTGAACGCGGCGAAACGGACGTCATACAGACGGCGCATTGCCATCAGTTTGCCGTGTTCCCCGGCCGTCTGTCAGCGGGGTGTGCAAGCGAAAACGCTGATAACTTGCGCTTAACCCTGGGTGAAACGGCACGCGCTCGATGGACAGCCAGCCCCAGCAGCCCGCCCAACCCGTGGATCCCCGCAGCCTTTCGGTGGGGCAACGGGTGGCGATTTTGGTGAAGGCCCTGGATGGGGCCAAGCGCACCAATGAGGCCCTGGCCCGCTGCAGCAACGGCGATCAGATGGTGGAGGTGCTGCTGGATGCCTCCGCCAAGCTCGGGTTGGGGCTGAGCCGCGCCGAGCTGGTGCGCACCCCGCCGATCCGCGATTGGGTGTGGTGGAAGAACAAGGAGGCGCTGCTCACCATTGGCGACGCCAAGCCCCGCTACCAGCAGGACGGCGAACAGGGGCGCCCCAGCGGCGATGGCGAGGAGCCCCGCCGCAAATTTCTGGGGCTGTTCTGAG
>CAWUND010000096.1:0-4913 GCA_963923815.1 uncultured bacterium | reverse complement strand
CATCCAGCACCACCAGCACCTTGGCGCCATCGGCGATGCCGAAGCGGCCCAGGGCGGCGGTGATTTCCTTGGTCTTGGGGGTGCCCAGACCAGCGGCGAAGCCCTTCACCACGGTGATGTCCGCCAGGCGGCTCATCAGGGCGGTGCGCAGGGCCAGGCGACGCTCCTTGCGGTTCATCGCCAGGGTGTAGGTGCGGGGCTTCGGCCCGAACACCACACCACCACCGGGGCGGAGCGGGGTGCGGATCGAACCCTGACGGGCACGACCGGTGCCCTTTTGCTTGTAGGGCTTGCGGCCACCGCCGGCCACCTCAGCGCGGGTGAGCGTGCTGGCGGTGCCCTGACGGGCGTGGGCCAGCTGACGCACCACGGCGCGGTGGACCAGGTCGTTGGCGGTGGTTTCCTTGGCGACCTTCAGGTCGAGGCTGGCCTTGCCGGCCTCCTTGCCCTGCCAGTCGCGAACAACACAGTTAGCCATGTCTGTTCTCCTCAGTTCGCGGCCTTGGCACCCACCCGCTTCGCGGGAAGGATGTTCAGCAGGGCGCCGGGCTTGCCGGGCACCGAGCCTTTGACCACCAGCAGGTTGCGCTCAGCATCCACCTTGAGGATGGTGAGGCCACGGGTGGTGATCTGCTTGCCGCCGTAGCGGCCGGCCATGCGCTTGCCGGGGTAGACGCGGCCCGGCGTGGTGCCGGCGCCGGTGGAACCCGGTTCGCGGTGGTTCTTGGAACCGTGGGTCATGGGGCCGCGGCTGAAGCCGTGGCGCTTCTGGTAGCCCGCGAAACCACGACCAATGGTGTCGCCGCTCACATCGACCTTCTGGCCCTCCTCGAAGGCGGCCACGGTGATCGCACCACCCAGCTCCAGACCGTCGACGGAGTCGACGCGGTATTCCTTCAGATGGCGCAGGAGCTCATCGCCGGACTTGGCCAGGTGACCCTTGGCCGGCTTGTTGACGAGCTTGTCGCGGATGTCACCGAAGCCCAGCTGAACGGCGGTGTAGCCGTCGGTGCTGTCGGTTTTGAGTTGGGTGATGCGGCAGGGGCCCGCCTCGATCACGGTGACCGGGATGGATCTGCCTTCGTCGTCGAAGAACTGGGACATGCCCAGTTTCTTCCCAAGAATGCCGATGGACATAAGGAGAAGAGACGCCAGCGGGACCACCACATCCCGGAGCTAAAAGCCGCAGGAGTGGCGTGGCTGAATCGCGTTGCGCAGTTGGGCCGGATCGCAGCAGCCAATCCGGACAAAACCGGGAGGCGGGCGGAAGATTCGGTTGGGCTAGCGGCGCCGAGACAGCGGGGCTGGGACTTGCTCCGGCCGAATCAGGGATGCGAAATCCGTGGTCGGTGGGGGGAGCAGTATCCCGGCGGTTCGGAAGAACCACACGGGCCCGGGAAGGTCGCCACCACTGGCGACCTTGTGCAATGCGCTGGAGGCCCGGCTAGCGGACGGGCACAGGTTGCAATTGCACAGTCGTCGATGGTACCCCACCACCCTTCCCCCTCCCCCAATGCCGAACCCTGCTGCCAGACTTCCCGCAGCATTGCCCCAGCCCATGCCCCTGCTGCTCACCGGCCGCGGTTTCCGCCAGGAGCTGGAGCGGGCCGGGGCCCTGGCGCTTTACGCCCCGCTCGAGGGTGGGGCTGAAACCCGGCTGCTGCGTCGGCTGCGGGCCGCCGGCTACCGGGCTCAAATCAATTCCGCCCGGGGCCTTGGGGATCCGGAGGCGTTCCTGCTGCAGCTGCACGGGGTGCGGCCACCCCACCTGGGTCACCAGAGCGTCGGCCGCGGTGCCGCCGTGGGGGAGGTGCAGATGGCGGCCCCCCAACTGGGCCATCTGCTGGAGGGCAGCACGGCGCCGGTGGTGCTGTGGCTGCTGGAGGGCCAGGTGCTCTCCCAAGCCGAACTGGCCTCCCTGCTGGAGCTCACCCGCCGGGAGCCCCGCCTCAAGATCGTGGTGGAGCTGGGGGGATCGCGGAGCCTGCGCTGGCAACCCCTGGCCAGCGTGCTCGCCCAGGCGGCTTGAGCCGGGCCGAGGCGGCGCTGGCCGCCGGCCGCTGGGTGAAGTTGATCTGCGGCGCCAGCAACCAAGACCTGGCGGCCATCGAAGACCTCTGCGCCCTGTACACGCTCGCGGGGGTGCATTGCATTGATGTGGCGGCCGATGCCGCCGTGGCCAGCGCCGCCCGCCGCGGCATCGCCTGGGCCGAGGGCCGCGGCGCCGCCGTGCCCTGGTTGATGGTGAGCCTCAGCGACGGCGACGACCCCCACTTCCGCAAGGCCCACTTCGATCCGCAGCACTGTCCGCCAGACTGCCCACGCCCCTGCCAGCGGGTGTGCCCGGCCCTGGCGATCGGCGCCAGCGGAGGGGTGATCCCTGAGCGCTGCTACGGCTGCGGACGCTGCCGGCCGGCCTGCCCCCTGGGGCTGATCCAGGAGACGCCCCAGGTGCTCTGCCCCGAGGCGGTGCCGCAGCTGCTGACGGAGCTGCGACCAGACGCCGTGGAGCTCCACAGCCAGCCCGGGCGCAACGCCGCCTTTCAGCAGCGGCTGGCCCAGGTGCTGGCCAGCGGCGTGCCGCTGCGCCGGTTGGCGGTGAGCATGGGGCCCGACGGGGGAACCGGCGCCGGCCCCGTGGGGCCCGATCAGCTGGCGGCAGAGCTATGGCAGCGGTTTGCGCCGCTGCGGCAGGCGGGCCTGCGGGTGCTTTGGCAATTGGATGGCCGGCCCATGAGCGGCGATGTGGGGGCCGGCACCGCCCATGCGGCGGTGAAGCTGCTGCGGGCCGTTCGCCCCTGGGCCCCACCGGGGCCCTTGCAGCTGGCGGGGGGCACCAACGCCAGCAGCCTGGCGCTGCTGACACCCGGCGATGGGGCCGCCGGCGTGGCCTTCGGGGGCATGGCCCGCCGGCTGCTGCAGCCCCTGCTGCTGGAGGCGGAGCGGCGGGGCACATCCCTGCGGGAGCAGCCCGAGCTCTGGCGGCAGGCCCTGCCCCTCGCCCAGGGGCTGATCCAGCCGTGGCTGCAACGCTGATGGCTAGAACGCCTGTGCAGGAATCCCCGCCGGAGGCCGCCCCCATCACACCCCCACCGATCCAGCCGCCACCGATCAGCACCCAACGCATCACCGACGACCTCGATCGGCTGCTGGAGGTGCTGCCCGCCGCCGTGCGCGATGCCCTGCAGGCCCCAGCGGCCCGTGACCAGCTGCTGGAGGTGGTGCTCGATCTGGGGCGCGTGCCGGAGGCCCGCTACCCCGGACGGGCGGTGGCCCTCGGGGAGGCCGTGGTGGACCGCAGCGATCTGGAGGCGGTGGTGCAGCGGCTCGGGGCCTTCGGGGGCGACAACCGCGCCGGCATTGAGCGCACCCTGCACCGCATCAGCGCCATCCGCAACCGCACCGGCGCCATCGTGGGGCTCACCTGCCGGGTGGGGCGGGCCGTGTTTGGCACCGTGGCGATGGTGCGCGACCTGATGGACAGCGGCCAGTCGCTGCTGCTGATGGGCCGCCCGGGGGTGGGCAAGACCACCGCCCTGCGGGAGATCGCCCGGGTGCTGGCCGATGAGCTGGGCAAACGGGTGGTGGTGATCGACACCAGCAACGAAATCGCCGGCGATGGCGACATTCCCCACCCGGCCATCGGCCGGGCCCGGCGCATGCAAGTGGCCCGGCCCGAACTGCAGCACCAGGTGATGATCGAGGCGGTGGAAAACCACATGCCCGAGGTCATCGTGATCGATGAAATCGGCACCGAGCTGGAGGCCCAGGCGGCCCGCACCATCGCCGAACGGGGCGTGATGCTCGTGGCAACGGCCCACGGCAACGAACTGGCCAACCTGGTGAAGAACCCCACCCTCAGCGACCTGGTGGGGGGAATCGAATCGGTGACCCTCGGCGATGAGGAGGCCCGCCGCCGCCGCAGCCAAAAAACCGTGCTGGAGCGGGCCGCGGAGCCCACCTTCCCCCTTGCGGTGGAGATGCACAGCCGCCACCGCTGGTCGGTGCATCGGGATGTGGCCCGCACCGTGGATCTGCTGCTGCGGGGGCAGTTGCCCAAGCCCCAGGTGCGCGAACTCGATGGCGACGGGCGGCTGCAACTGCGCGAGGCGGCCGACAGCCCCGCCGAGGCGCCCCAACGGCCCCGGCTGGCCGCCCCGGCGCCGGTGATCCGCGCCGCCCCCCTGGCGGCCGTGCCCATGCCCGACCCGGATGCACCCCGCCCCGAGCCCAGCGCCACCCCGCCGGCGGCAGCCCTGCAGGTGTTTTGCGCGGGGGTGAGCGACACGCTGGCGGAGCAGGCGATCCGCAGCCGCCGGTTGGCGGTGCAGCTCTGCGATGCCGTGGAGGAGGCCGATGCGGTGCTGGCGGTGCGCCAACAGCTGGGGCGTGACCCGCAGGTGCGCCGCAGCGCCCAGGCCGCGGCCGTGCCGATTCTGGTGATCAAGGCCGACACCCTGCCCCAAATTCAGCGGGGTTTGGAGCGGCTGCTGCAACGGCGCGGCGGCGACGACCCCGCCGCCGAGCCGGGCTCAGCGGCCGCCAGCGGCAGCGGCGACGACGAACTGGCCGCCCTGGAGGAGTGCCGGCTGGCGGTGGAGCAGCTGGTGCTGCCCCAGGGCAGGCCCGTGGAGCTGCTGCCCCGCAGCCCGCGGGTGCGGCAGCTGCAGGCGGAGCTGGCGGCCCACTACCAGGTGGCCACGGCGGAATTCGGAAGCGGCAGCCAACAGCGGCTGCGGATTTTTCCCCGCTGAGGGCTGGCGGCCGCTGCACCGGCACCGCCCGATTGACGAAGGTCGACCCGCTGTGGGTAACTATCTGGGTGCTCGCGAATCGACGCTTCGGCGCCCGTTCCGTGCAGCGCGTTGGGCCGTCGCCAAGTGGTAAGGCAGCGGGTTTTGGTCCCGCCATTC
>CAWUND010000095.1:0-4966 GCA_963923815.1 uncultured bacterium | reverse complement strand
CGCACCAGCTCCACTTCGCTCACCCCGTGGTCGAGGGCATCGGCATTGGCCCCGGGAAACCAATGGCTCCCGGCCCCCAGCAGGCCGTAACGGGCCCGGGCGTAGCTCTGCAGATCCCAGGCCTGCACGAGGTTGTGCAGCCACAACAGCACCGGCAGGTTGATCTGCCCGGGGGTGTCCTGCCAGGCGGGCAGCCCCCGCTCCCAGCTGGCCAGCCAGTCGGCCCCCAGGGCCTCCAACCGTGCCTGCTCCAGCCGCGCCTGGATCGGTGGCAGCAACGCATCGGCCTGGGGCAACAGCGCCACGGCCTGCACGTGGCGGTCCAGGTCGTCCGGCGTGGCGGCACCCACGCTGATGGTGTGCACCCCCGGCGCGCTCAGGCAGAACAGATCGTTGAACACGATCGGGTGCAGGGGTGCGCACAGCTCCAATAAGCGCGCCGACGGGCTGTGCAGATGGCCGCCCTTGTCGGTGGGGCTGATCACGAACACCCCCATGTCGTGGGCCCGGGCCGCCTCGATCGCCGGCCCGTTGTCCTGGCGGATGAAATACCAGTGCAAGTTCACGTAATCGAAGGCGTCGCTGGCGATCGCCTCGAGGATCAGCGGCAGCGGCCCGTGGGTGGAGAAGCCCACCGAGCCCACCCGGCCCTGGGCCTGCCAGCGGCGCACCACCTCCAAGCAACCGCCGGGGCGGAGGGTGTGCTCCAGGTGCTCCGGCAGGTTGAGGCCGTGGATCGCCAGCAGGTCCACCCGCTCCACCCCCAGCCGCTCGAAGCTGGTGGCCAGCTCCGCCTCAAACGCCGCCGCATCGGCCTGGGGCGGCACCTTGGTTTGCAGGATGCGCTGGGGGTCGCTCACCTGCTGCAGCAGGGCCCCCAACTGCCGTTCGGAGCTGCCGTAGTGGCGGGCCGTTTCCACGTGGTGGAACCCCAACGCCACGGCGTGCTCAAGGATCTGGCGCAGGTTGGCCTGGCTCTCGGCGCTGATCCGATCCGGCGGCAGATCGCTCCAGCTCTGCTGGAAGCGCATGCCCCCGAGGGAGAGCAGCGGCATGGGCAGGTCGGTGCGGCCGAAGCGGCGCACGGGTAGGGGCGCCATCAGTGGGCCCCGGCGCGGGGCAGGGTGCGGCGCGGCCGGGCCGGGCTCGGCAGCCCCAGGGGCAGCAGCTCCTGCTGCCGGCTCTGCTCCTCCAGCTCGGGCAGGCTCTCGTAGCTCACCCAATGGATGCAGTCCACGGGGCAGGTGTCGATCGCCTCCTGGATCCGTTCGGTGCTGTCACCGTCCTGGCGGATGGCCCGGGAGCGCCCCCAATCGGGCTCCACCACAAACGTGTTGGCGGCCACGTTGGCGCAGTAGCGGCAGCCGATGCACACCGCCTCATCCACCCACACCGCTTTCTGGCGCAGGGCACCACCCAACACGGGTTCACGGCCACTCAGCTCCGGCCCGGCGGCGGCCGGAGCCCGGAAGGCAACCGCCGGATCCATCACCATGGCCGCAGGTTGGCCGTCAGCCGTCCCAGCGGCTCACCACCAGCTCAATCGAGCCATCGGCGCTCTGGCGCTGCTCGCTCACCTGGAAGCCCTCCTCCAGGGAGGCGGCCAGGATGCTGCGCAGGGCGTACTGCTGGGTGAGTTTGGCGAGGAAACGCTCCACGGGAATGGGCTGCTTCCAGAGGTCGAGGTCGGTGACCAGCTCATAGCTGCCGCTGCCGGCGTTCCAGCGGAAGCCCAACTCGCTGCCCTCAGGGCAGGCCACCGCCAGGTCGGCCAGCACGGTTTGGCCGCGGTAGCCACGCACCGGCTGCTCGCCATCGCTGGGGTCGTGGCCCAGGTCGCGCAGGGCGGCCACCAGGGCGGCGCGATCACGCAGTTCCGTCTTGACGGTGCTGAAGTGCGACATCAGGTGACCGGGGTGGAAAGGGTCTGCTCGGGGTTCACCGTGGCGGCCTGGCCTTGGAAGGCCTCGGCGGTGGGCTGGCGTTGTTGAACGCTGCCCAGGCGGGCCTCGATCCGCTCGGTGAGCTGCTCACAGCCACCACCGGCGATGCCGCTCACCAGCTCCTCCACGCGGCCATCCGGACGGATCCGAAAGCTGATGGTGTGCTGGGGCATCCCGGCGGTGGGCGGGTCGCAGGATGCTAGCCGCGTGATGCGGAGATTGGCGGCTCAGGCCAGCAGCCCCTCATCCACCAGGGTCTGCAGACGCTCCAGCACCACCGGATCCTCCAGTTGCTCCAACGCCAGGCGGGCCTCATCCCGCACCGCCAGGTCGCCGTCCTGCAGCATCGCCGCCAGCAACGCCTCCACCACCTCCCGCTGGCGGGGCTCCACCAGGTCGCCGTAGAGCCGCCCCAGCGACCAGGCGCTGTTGCTGCGCACCGCCGCCTCGCTGTCGATGCGCAGCGCCAGCAGCAGCTGCCCAGCCGCCTGGTCGGCCTTGGCCAAACCGGTGGAGCCGGCATCCGCCAGGGCGCTGGCGGCCCACAGCCGCACGGCGGCGATGTCGGTTTCCAGGGCCCGGATCAGCGGGTTCATCACCGGCGCATCCGGGTAGCTGCTCAGGCTCCAGGCCACGGCCTTGCGCACGTAGCCGTTGCTGTCGTTTTGGAGCAGGGCCAGCAGCGGGGTGATCGCCTGCAGATCAGGATTGCGGCCCAGGGCGTACACGGCGCTCATCCGGAGGATTGGGCAACTGGCCTCCAGCAGGGGCAGCAACAACGCCGGGGCGCGCGGGTCGCGGTGCTCACAGAAGATGCGCAGCCCCTGCATGCATTCCTCGTGGCTGCCCTTGAGCAGCTGCAGGCCGAGGTCGCATTCCGCCGCCACATCCGCCGCCGCGGCATCCGCCGCCTCGAGCTCATCGAGGGGATCACCGAGCAGCTCCTCGGCCAATTCCCGGGCGAGCAGCTCCGGATCGAGCGCCAACTCGGCCGGGCTCTGGGAAAACTCGGGGAACGGGCCAGTCATCGGCCGATCGTAAAAGCCGACAGCGGTTTCATCCCCGATCCAGCGGGCCGGGTCTGGATCAGGAGATCGGCGCCGGGGCGGCCATGTCCCCCGGCAGCCAAATGCGGGCGCTCACGGCGAACAGCGCCAGGCCGAACAACACCACGATGGCGGCCGGCAACAGGGTGGAGCGGAAAAACTGCACGGGCCTCAGCGGCGGAATCCCCAGTTTGACGCGCCTAGCCTGCGGCCGTTCTTGAGTCGCCCCTGCGGCGCCCGCAGCCATGGCCCAACCGCAGCCCCCCGTGGGGCCCCAGGCCCAGGGCCGTTGGCGGCGGCTGGGGGCCATCAGCGCCGAGGGCTTCGCCAGCGGGGCGCCCAACACCGGCCTGGGGGAGGTGCTGCCGATCTGGCTGGCCACCCATGGGGTGCCGGTGGAGCTGATCGGGCTGTTGCCCCTGGCGGGGCTGCCCTACGCGATCAAGGCGCTGTGGGCGCCGCTGCTCGACCGCTGGCCCATCCCCTGGCCCGACCGGCGGCGGGGCTGGATCGCCCTGCTGCAGCTGCTGCTGGGGCTGAGCATCGCCAGCCTGGCCCTGCTGCGCCCCAGCACCGACCCCCACACCCTCACGGCCATTGGCTTGGTGGCCCTGCTGGTGGCGGTGCTGAGCGCCACCCAGGACATCGTGATCGACGCTTACCGCACCGACCTGCTGCCGCAGCAGGAGCGGGGGGCCGGGGCGGCCGCCAACTCCCTGGGCTTCCGGGGCGGCACCTTGATCCTGGGGTCCGGCGCCCTGCTGATCGCCGGCAGCGCCGGCTATCCGCTGGCCTTTGCCTTCGCCGGGGCGCTGCTGTTGCTGCTGATCCCCTGCACCCTGGCGGCGCCGAGCCTGCCGCCCCTGGCCCAACCGGTGGGCAGCCTGCGTCAGGCCGTGATCGGGCCGCTGCGGGAGTTTCTGGCCCGCACCGGCGGCCGGCGGGCCCTGCAGATCCTGGCGCTGGTGCTGCTCTATCGCCTGCCCGACGGCCTGCTGGCGCCCATGGGCGGCCCCTTCCTGGTGGCCGAAGGCCTGAGTGAGGGTCAGATCGGGCTGCTGAAATCAGCCCTGGGGGTGCTGGCCACCATGGCCGGTGTGGTGCTCGGCGGGGTGCTGTTTGGCCGGCTGGGCATGAACCGCAGCCTGTGGCTGTTCGGCATCGCCGGCGCCGCCGGCAACCTGGCCTATTGGCTGGTGGCCCGCAGCGGGGTGCGCTCCCTGGAGCAGGTGGCGGGGGCGGTGCTGCTGGAAAACCTCTCCAGCGGCCTGGTGGGCACGGCCTTTGTGGCCCTGCTGATGAGCCTGTGCAACCCACGCTTCTCGGCCACCCAATACGCCCTGCTCTCGGGGGTCTACGCCATCAGCAGCAAGGTGCTGGCGGCCCCCTCCGGCCTGCTGGTGAAGCTGCTGGGCTGGGAGCACTTCTTCCTGCTCTCCGCCGCGGCCGCCGTGCCGGCGTTTCTGCTGATGGTGCTGGTGACCCCCTGGCGCGAAGAGCAGGCCCGGGGCGCCTACAGGGGCACCGAAGCGGCCGACTGAGCCGGCTGCAGGCTCCCCTCGAGCCGCCGGCGCAGCTGGCCGCAGGCGGCATCGGCATCGAGGCCGCGGCTGGCGCGCACGCTCACGGCCACGTGCTGCTCCTGCAGGCTGCGGCGGAAGGCCTCCACGGCCGCCGTGGTGGGGCGCTGGAACTCCTCCTCGGCGATGGGGTTGTAGGGGATCAGGTTCACATGGCTCTGGAAACCGCGCAGCAACTGGGCCAGGGCCTTGGCGTGGCGGGGTTGGTCGTTGAGCCCCCCCAGCAGGATGTACTCGAAGCTCACCCGCCGCCCGGTGATCGCCACGTAGCGGCGGCAATCCTCCAGCAGGGCCTCGATCGGGTAGGCGTGGGCCGTGGGGATCAGCTGCTCCCGCAGGGCCTGATCGGGGGCGTGCAGGCTCACCGCCAGGGTGAACTGGGCGCGGCCCAGGCGCT
>CAWUND010000094.1:0-5033 GCA_963923815.1 uncultured bacterium | reverse complement strand
TCGCCGCGGCTCGACATCCGCAGCTCCAGCCCACTGGCGGCGGCCTGCAGCGGAATCACCCCCTTGAGGTCGACGCTGTTGCTGGCGCCGCCGCTGCGCAGCGACCAATCCAGCCGCAGCCGGTTGTTCTCCAGGGCGATGCGGCCGCGGTCGAGCTGCAGCGGCCGGTCCTGCAGGCCCGCATCCTGGAGCGCCAGATCCAGCTCCAGCTGTGGCGGCCGCCGCCGGTCGCCCAGGCCGTAGCGCCCCTGCAGCGACAGCGATCCCCGCAGGCCCTCCGGCACCGGCGCCAGCAGGGCCATCAACGCCAGGGGCAGGTATTGGATGCTGAAGCTGCCGCTGCGGTTGAGGGGCCCCTGCAGCCGCACCAGCACCGGCTCGTTGCTGAGGGCGAGGTCTTGGTCGTCGCCGCGCAGCCACAGGTGGCCGCGGCTGCGCAGGTCGATGTAGAGCTGATCGGAGCGGCTGCCCACCAGGGTGAGGTCGGCGTCGATCAGCGCCTCCAGATCGGCCGGATTGAGGCTGACCCCCGCCGATGGGGTCACGGGGGTGTTGGCCACCGCCAGGTCGGAGCGGGCCTGCCGCAGGGCGGCCAGCTGGCGGGAGACATCGGCCCCCAGGGTGCCCGAATCGAGCCAACCCAGATCAGCGGCACGGCCGGTGGGCAGGTTGGGGGCGCCATTCCAAAGCGGCCAGGCCGCCAACAGTTGCCGCAGGGGAGCCCCCCCCAGCTGCCGCGCCTCGAAGCGGGTCCACAGGGCACCGCTGGGTTCGGTGCGGGCGCGGAACCCCACCGCCGCCTGGCGGCCTTCGGCCCAACGCCCCTGCAGCTCCAGGCGCCGGCCCCGCAGGCTGCCGCTGGCGCTGAGGCTGCGGCCGTACACCCCCAGCACCTGGGGGCCCTCGATGCGCACCCGGCCGGCCATGGCCAACGGCTGCAGCTCGAGCTCACCGCCGCCGCTGAGGCCCCCCTGCAGGGGGCGGAACACCTGCCGGGGCCCCAGGGCCAGCTGCAGCCCCGCCAGGGGAAACGCCCGGCTGCTCCAGCGGTAGCGCTTGGGGCTGCCGCTCAGCTGCAGCGTGCCCCGGCCCCGTTGCAGCACCGCCTCGGTGGGGAAGCCGCGCCGATCGAGCCGCGCCTGCAACAGCCCCGCCGGCGCCGGCGCCAGCGGTTGCATCCGCAGGCGGGCATCGGCGCCGAGGCCGCCGCGCAGCTCGCCGCGCCAGCTTTCCCGCAGCCACACGGGGCCGGCGCCGGGGTCGCGCACCAGCAGCTGCAGATCGGAGCGGAGCCGCTGCAGGGGCCCTTCCAGATCACCCCAGGCATCGAGCTCCCCCCGCAGCCGCGTGCCCACCAGGGCACTGAGGCGCTCCAGGGGGAAACGGCGCAGGTCGAAACGCAGCTGCAGCGGGCCGCCACGGCCCCCCAGGGGCAGGCGACCGCTGGCGCTGAGCCGATCCGATTGCAGCGTTTGCAGCTCCAGCTGCCCAGGCCGCCACAGCAACCGTGCCACCAGGTCGCCGAGCAGGGGGTTGCGGGGCTGGCGCAGATCCAGCTGCAGGCGCAGGCCCGTCCAAGGGCCCTGCTGGCGCAGCTGGGCCTCCAGGGCGGGGCGGGGGCCCAGCAGCGGTGCCAGCTGCGGCGGCAGGCCGCGCACCAGCTGCAGGCTGCGGCTGCGCAGATCCAGCCGGGGGAACAGCTCACCGCGGGCCTGCAGCACCGCCTCCCGGTGCCGCAGCTGCAGGTTGGGCACGAGCACCGCCAGGGCCGGACGGCTGCGGATGGCCACCTGGGCCTGCAGCTGCACCCCCCGCAGGCGGCCCTGAAGGCTCAGATCGGGGCGACGCCAGGGGCCGGCGAGCCGGGCCGTGAGGGCGTCGTTGGCCTTGGGGTCGCGGGCCTGCAGCTGCAGCCGCAACCAACCGGCGGGGCTAGCACCGCGCCGCTCCGCCAATTGCAGGTCGCCCGACAGCCGGCCGCGCCAGCTCGCCAAGCGCAGATCCGCCGGCTGCAGCGCCAGCCCTTGGTTGCTGCAGTGCAACGCCAGGGGATCACCGCTGAGGGGTTGCTGCAGCCCCGGCAGCCGCCACTGCCAGCCGTTGAGCCGCAGGTCGCCGCGGCAACCGTTGCCGCCCGGGCGCCGTTGCAGCGCAAGGCTGCCCTGCAGGGTGCCCCGCAGGCGCCCGGCCAGCTGCTGCTGCAGGCCGCTGGGCAGCAGGGCAAAGGCCGGCTCCAGGGGCAGCCGGCTGGGCTGCAGCTGCAGCTCCAGGCTGCGCTGGCGCCACTGGAAGCGGCCGCCGAAGCGCAGGTGCCCGCCCGCCGCCGGATCCAGCCGCCCGCTCCAGGCGATCTGGCGGCGCCAGAGCTGCAGCTCGGCATCCCCCTGCAGCCGCAGGGCCAGGGGGCGGAGCCCGGAGGCCGACGCCGTCACCAGGCTCACCTGGGCGGGATCCGGCAGGCGGATCCGCAGCCCCAGCCGCGGCGGCGCGGCCGCCTGTTTCTGGGGAGGAAACACCCAGTAGCTGCCGCGGCTGTTGGCCCGCAGCTGCACCTGGGGGCGCTGCAGGTCTAATTCCAGCACCAGCGCCCGCTGCCAGAGGCTGCGCAGCGGATCCACCGCCAACACCACCCCCTGCACCTGCAGCGTGGAGGGGTTATCGACCCCCGCCAAAAAGCGGCTCGGCCCCACTTCAAAGCCAAGGCCGAAGGGCTTGAGGCGGCGGTAGGCCCCCAACTGCAGCGGGTGGCCCATGATCCGGCCCAGCTGCCGCTCCAGACGCGGCTTCTGCTGGCCGTAGATCCGTGCCGCCAGGTGGTCGAGCACCAGCGCGCCAGCGGCAACACCCACTGCGGCGGCGGCCACAGTGCCTCCGGCCAACAGCGCCACCGGCTGGGGGACGCCCCCTGGGCGACCGGAGCGGCGACGCGGTCGGAGGCTCGGGCGGCCCGTGGCTCTCAGCGGCTGAGCAGGCCGCAATATAAAGGTGTTCTCCGGTCTCGCCGATCCCCCATGCGTGCTGATCCGCTGCTGCTCACCGCCGGCGAGTGGCTGGGCATTGCCGGGGGGGTGCTGTTGCTGCTCACCGTGGTGGGCTTCGTGGCCCGCTGGGGGATCCGCTTCCGCCTGGTGGGCGTGACCAGCTTCACGGTGCTGCTGTCGCTCTCCTGCCTGGCCTTCGCCGTGAGCTACGCGCCGCGGATCCTGGTGGAGGGGGCGGTAAGCGTGCCGGTGGTGTTCGACAACGGCGCCGACCTGGTGGTGGCCGCGGCCCCCGCCAACCTCGAGCCCGCCAGCTACGGCCCCAGCGTGGAGCAGGTGGCCCGCAACCTGCGGGGCAGCGGCCGCAACGCCAGCAGCGTGGAGGTGCGGCTGCGGCGGGTGGAACCCAGCGCCGCCGGCACCGACCGGCCGGTGATCCTGGCGGCGGCCCGGCGCAACCTGGCCGATGGCCAGGTGACCCTGCTGCCCTGAGTGACGGCCCCACCGCTGTATCCCCTGCCCCGCCCGTTCCAGCGGGAGCAGGCCCAACTCCAGGGCCACGGCATCAGCAGCTGGGCGGAGCTGGCGGCCCTCAGCGATGCCGAGCTGCGCAAGCTGGCCAGCCGCGGCGGCGCTTTGGAGCGGCAGCTGCGCAAACTGCGCGGCCAGGCCCAACTGATCACCGATCTCCAGCTGGAGCCCCATGAGGCGGCGCTGCTGCTCTACGCCGGCATCGCCAGCTGCCAGGGGCTGGCGGCCGCCTCACCGCAGCAACTGCTCACCCAGCTGGGGCGGCTGGAGCGCTCCCTGCTGGGCATGGCGCCACCGCGGGTGGATGCCACCACCGTGCGCCGCTGGATTCAGCGGGCCCAGGCCCGCTCCGGTCGCTCGGCGAACTGACCCCCACCCCCAGGCAGCCGCTGGCCGCAGCTCTGAAATGGAGCTATGGGCTTGAAGCTGAATCCCTTTCCCTTTGCGAGCGCTGCACGGGCCGCTGCGCTCAGCATGGTGATGGCTGGCCTGGCCGCCCAGCCGGCCCTGGCCAATTCGCCACTGCTGGATTCGGTGAAGCGCAATCCGCAGCGGGCCCGCGACATCTGCGCCGAACTCAAGGGCTTGAACGCCCAAGGCCTCTCCTACACCTCCCCCCAGGCGGTGGCCCAGGTGGGGGCAAAGCAGGGGCTCAACAGCACCGACGCCGAAATCCTGTCCACCTACGTGGTGGGGCTCTACTGCCCCGACGTGCGCTGAGGTGAGCGCCCCGGCGGCGCCGAGGGTGAGCGACGCCTGGCAGGAGATGGCCGACGGCGTGCGGCTGTGCAGCCGCATCTGGACGCCAGCCGGCGAAGGCCCCTGGCCGGTGCTGGTGATGCGCCAGCCCTACGGGCGGGCCATCGCCTCCACCATCACCTACGCCCACCCCCGCTGGTACGCCGGCCACGGCTACGCGGTGGTGGTGCAGGACGTGCGGGGCCGCGGCGAGTCTGGGGGCCGCTTCAGCGGCTTTGCCCAGGAGGCGGCGGATGGCTCAGCCACCCTGGCCTGGCTGCGGCAACAGCCCTGGTGCAACGGCCGCATCGGCAGCTACGGCTTCTCCTACCAGGGGCTCACCCAGCTGCTGCTGGCGGATCCCACCGCGTTGCCGGATGCCCTGGCACCCGCCATGTGCGGCCTGGATGAACGGCTGCACTGGGCCAGCAGCGGCGGCGCCCATTGGTGGGCCCTGGGGGTGGCCTGGGGGCTGCAGCTGGCGGCCCAGGGCTGCAGCCGCCGCGGCGACCACGACGGCTGGCATCGCATCCGCCGCTGCCTGGACGACGGCAGCGCGCTGCACCAGGGGCCTGCGCTGCTGGAGGAGCTTGACCCCGAGGGCATGGCGCGCCTCTGGCTGGCCAGCGACCCCGCCCAGCCGGAGGGCTGGCGGCGGCATCAGCCGCCCGACGCCCTGTGGCGCCGGCCGATGCTGCTGATCGGCGGCTGGCACGACCCCCACCTGGCGGGGGTGCTCGACCTCTGGCAGCGGGCCCAAGCCGCCGGCGGATCCCCGGAGCT
>CAWUND010000093.1:0-5037 GCA_963923815.1 uncultured bacterium | reverse complement strand
CGCCAGGGTTGGGGGGTGGTGTTGGGGGATCCTGCGGGGCACCCCGCTGACATCTGCCTGCATCAACTGCAGGGCCACCGCGGTTGGCGCACGCCCGAGGCCGCCAACCAAGCGGCCTACAGCTACATCGATGCCCTGCTGAATCAGGACAGCTCCTACTGAGCCGCCCTAGGCGATGCGGCCGTAGGTGATCGGTTGCCTTGGCTCCTGGCTGAGGCTCCACACCCCACTGGCCAGCTCCGCCAAACCCTGCAGCAGAGCCGCCGTGTCGCCGCTGTTCAACCAGGCGGCCTTGAGGGCCGGCAGCTGCTCCTGCAGCGCCTCGATCGGCACGGTGATCAGCAGCAGGCTGTGGTCTGCGGCGGCCCGTTGCAGGGGCCCCTGGTCGCTGCGCTGCCACACCCGCACCAGCAGGTCGAGGGCCAGCTGATGGCCCACCTCGGCAGGATCGGCATCGGCCGACAGCGGCTCCCGCAACGACTTGCCCTGCAGCGGCATGGCCCGCTCGCCGTTCTGCTCCAGCAGGGCAAGGGCGATCAGATAGGGGGCGTCAGCCATCGGTTTCACTCCAGGGATGCCAGTGACACAGTGGCCCCTGGCCCGCCCCGATGGCGAGGGATTGGCGCAAACCACCCTCCACATAGGTCTTGGCGCCTTGCACCGCCTGGACCAACGGCCGGCCCAGGGCACGCTGGGCCGTAATCGCGGCCCCCAGGGTGCAGCCGCTGCCATGGGTGTGGGGCGTCTGCACCGCCGAATGGCCCAACCAGAGGCCCGCACCGCTGCGCTCCAGCAGGTAGTCGTGGCCGCACCAGGAAACTTGGCCACCGCCCTTGATCAACACGGCGCCCGGTCCGAGCTGCAGCAGCTGCTCCGCCGCACGCTCCACGGCGGCCTCCGAGTCGACAGCCATCCCGGTGAGCAGGGCGGCTTCGTGCAGGTTGGGGGTGATCAGCTCCGCCAGGGGAAACAGCAACCGCCGGTAGGCCTCCACGGCATCGGGCTCCAGCAAGGGCGATCCCGCCCGCGACACCATCACCGGATCGATCAGGGTGGGCAGCGCCACACCCGTGAGAGCCGCAGCCGTGGCCTCGATCAGGGGGCGGTTGAGCAGCATGCCCGTCTTGATGGCGCCCACCGCGAAGTCGTCGAGCACCGCCGCCACTTGAGTGCTGAGAGCCTCCGGGGGCAGGGCATCCACCCGCTGCACGCCACAGGTGTTCTGCGCGGTGACGCAGGTGATCGCCGAACAGCCGTGCACCTGCAACGCCAGGAAGGTTTTGAGGTCGGCCTGGATGCCGGCGCCACCGCCGGAATCACTGCCACCGATCGTGAGGGCGATCGCCGGGTGCATGGGGGTGCGTCGGGGAATCGAATCCTGCATCAACCGCCGCCAAACCCGCCGCCAAGCCCACCACGGCCAGCAGCAGCCAGCGCCAGGGGAAGCGCCGAGCGCGGGTGCGGCTCCGTGGCCGGGCACTGCGGCCAACCTGCAGCGGAGCGCCGCAACGGCCACACACCAGCCGGCCCGCCAGGCTGCGGTCTGCCCGCACCGATCCGCTACCGCACCGGGGGCAGGCCACCTACGCCAACCGCCACAGGGCCAGCCCACCGCCGCGGCCCCGGGCCGCCAGCCAGCCGCTCGGGTCGCGGGCGATCAAGGCGAAGAACGGCAACCGCTGGCGAGCCGGCTCCGGCAGCGCACGCCGCAACAACACCCGCCCCCCCAGGCTGAGCTGCAGCTCCTGGAAGCTGAACTGCAGCAGCGGGCGGCTCCCCAGCAAACGGCCCACGCCCCGGAAGCGCAACTCCAGGGGCCCCAGGGTCACGGCATTGCTGAGGCTCAGCTCTTCCTCCGCCACCGGGGCGGTGATCTCCAGGCGGGCCTGCACCGCCCGCAGCAGCGAGCCACTGAAGGCCGAGGGCCGCGGGCTGCCCTTGGGCCACACCTGATCCAGGCGCCAGCAGCCCAGCAGCTCCGGGGCCCTGAGCCCACTGCCGCCCTGGCGCACCTGGCGCTCCCGCTCAAGCAACTCCACGCCGGTGGGAAGGGTGCTCATTGGGGTTTGGTGGCGATCACGGCAAAGAAGGGGTCGCCGGCGCCGCCCACCAGCCCCTTCCAACCCTTGGCGCGGGTGGGCTCCGCCACGATCTCCGGCTTGGGCCAGCCCTGGGCCATCAACACCTCCGCCACGTAGGTGAGGTGATCGCGATCGCTGCCGTCGGCCCACACCTGCGGGGCCTTGGTGAAAAACATGCGGTTGGAGAAGGCCACGATCAACTGCCCGCCGGGGCGGGTGATGCGCAGCAACTCCGCCGCCACCGGCTCCGGATATTGCAGGTATTGCCAACCCGCCACGATCAACGTGGCATCCACGCTGGCGCTGGGCAGCGGCAGCTCCTGGTTGAGGTTGAGGTTTTGCAGCCAATGGCTATCGAGGCGCCGGTTGGCCGCCAGCTCCTTCTCATTGAGGCCGTGGCCGATCACGCGCTCGTACACCCCGTCATCCGGCAGGTGTGACACCCAGCTCGACATCAGATCCAGCACCACCGCCCGGCGGGGAATCCGCTCGCGGTAGAGCTGCGTGAGGCGCTCGCGGAAGGCGTCGTCGAGGTGCTGCACAAAGCGCGGCTCGGCATAGAACAGCTGGTCGTCGCTGCTGTCCCACTTGCGGCGCTGCGCCTCGCTGAGCACCGAAACCGCCACCGCCCGCTTGCAAACGGCGCCGACCCTAACGGGCCACACTGAGCTGACAGCGGATCGGGAATTCAGGTGGGTGGTCGTGGGATCGATCTCGCCATCCTTGGCGCCGGCCCCGCCGGCTGCGGGCTGGCGGCGGCCCTGCGGCTGCAGGGCTGGGGGGGCGCCATCACGCTGCTGGAAATCGGCCGCGGGCCCGGGGGCCGGGCGGCCACCCGCCGCTCCCGCCAGGATCCAACCCTGGCGATCAACCACGGGGCACCGCTGTTCAACATCCGTGGCGGCCCCGAGCCGGCGCTGCTGGAGCCCCTGCGGAGCGGGGGCTGGATCGAACCCTTCCCCGGGGCCATCCACAGCCTCGATGGCGAAGGCCAGCTGGGCCCCGCCATCGACGACGGCTTCAGCGACGGCAGCCTCTACCAGGGCCGCGGTGGCATGGAGCAGCTCAGCGGCGGCCTGCTGGCACTAGCCCAGGGCAGCCCTGGCGTCACCGAGCTGCGCAGCGGCTGCCTGGTGCGGCACCTGCAACCGGAGGCCGAGGGCTGGACCCTGACAGGCGCCGACGGCGCCCCCTTGCTGCGGTGCCGCTGGCTGGTGCTGAGCGGCACGCTGCTGGCCCACCCCCGCTGCCGGCAGGTGTTCGGGTGGGGCGACGTGCCCCTGCACACCGCCGCCGCCCAACGGCACGACCCGCAGCTGCAGCAGGCCTGCGCCGCCCTCTCGGCCCTCGACTCCCAGGCCAGCAGCAACCTGCTGCTGCCCCTGCCCCCGGAGCTGGCCGCGGTGTGGCAGCAGCAACCCTGGCGGCTGCTGCAGTTCACGGCGGAGGCCCAGGGGCGCTGGGGGCTGCGGCGGGTGTCGCTGCAACCCCAAGCCGAGGGGGGCTGGGCGGTGGTGGCGGAATCCAGCGCCGCCTTCGCCGCACGCCATCTGGGGGTGTATGGCTCCCGCTCCTCCGCCAGCCAACTGCTGGGGGCGGCGCCGCAGCGGGAGGCGGAAGCCGCCGTGATCGCGCAGCTGAGTGGGGCCCTGGCTGACGCCCTGGGGCTGCCCGTGCCCAACCAGGGGGGGCAGCTGATGCGCTGGGGGGCCGCCTTCCCGCAACCGCCGGGGCTCGCGCCCAGCCTGCAGCTCTGTGCAGCCAGCCAGATCGGCTTCTGCGGCGATGCCATCGCGGGGATTGGCTTCGGACGGGTGGAGGGGGCCCTGCGCAGCGCCGAAGCCCTGGCGCAACACCTGCTGGCGCCGCTGGGCGCCTAACTCAGGCGGCCGCCAGCGGCGCCGACTCCACCAGCTGCGGAGCCAAGCGCAGGCAGGTGTCGCCGCTCGGCACCTGCAGCAGCTGGGCCTGGCGGATCTTCGAAATCATGCGGGTGGTGGTCACGCGGGTGGCCCCGATCAGCTCGCCGATCCGCTCATGGGTGAGGCGGAAGGGCAGGTCGCACCAATCGCCGCAGCGGCGGCCCATGCGGCGCACCAACAGGGCCAGCAGGGCATGCAGCCGTTGCTCGGCGCTGCCCAGGTGGCGGATGCGCAGCAGCTGCAGGGTCCACTCGTTCACCGGATCAAAGCCCTCCCCAACGCGGGGCTGGGCATCGCTGCTGAACACCAGTGGCGTGAGCGCCTCCACGCACACCCCCTCGCTGCAGAGGCGGTCGGTGCGCAGCTGATCGCCGGGCTGCAGGAAGGCGAGGGTCATGCCCTCGGTTTCCTCGCAGGGGCAGTACACCCGCGCCATGCCCTCCAACACCTCGATGCAGCTGCCCTCCGGCCGCAGGGCGGGATCCAGCAGCACGGTCTGCCCCACGGGCATCCGAACAGCGTTCACGGGGGCGTCGGGCAGGAAACGGAAGCTCATGGACAGGGGCCAGCCGGCCTTCTAATTGCGAATGCGTCGCAACCTAAACAAGACCCCCGTCCTTTTGCAAGCGATTCTCAGTAACAAAAACAATTGCGCGGGGTGCGCGACGCCCTCAGGGCCAGCCGTTGGCCTCCATCAGCTTCACGGCCGCCTTGTTCTTGGCGCCCATCTGCTCGGCCGACACCCCATCGGCCGTGAAGGGGCCAAACCGCTTCAGGATCGGGTTGTTGCCCGTGCCCCGCAGGGGGTATTCGTTGTTGGCCTCGGCGTAGCCGCGGCCGCCGCTGGGTGACGCCAAGAACTCAATCAACTTCACGGCCGCCTGGGGGTTGCTGGAGGTTTTCACCACGCCGGCACCGCTGATGTTCACGTGGGCGGGATCCGGAAACACCACCTTCAGGCGGCGGGCCAGGGCCTGGTCGGCGGCGCCGCTGTCGCCCGCCAGCATCCGCGCCACGTAGTAGGTGTTCACCAG
>CAWUND010000092.1:0-5061 GCA_963923815.1 uncultured bacterium | reverse complement strand
CCGCTGTTGGATCTGGCCAGCAACGACTACCTGGGCCTGGCCTGCCACCCGGCCCTGCAGCGGGCCGCCGCCGCGGCCATCGCCCGCGATGGGGTGGGGGCCGGGGCCTCACGGCTGGTGAGCGGCTGCCGGCCGGTGCACCTGCAGTTGGAGCAGGCCCTCGCAGCCTGGCTGGGGCGCCCCCGGGTGCTGCTCTACCCCAGTGGGTTCCAGGCCAACCTGGCGGCGGTGCAAGCCCTGGCGGATCGCCACAGCCTGGTGCTGGCGGACCGCCTGATCCACCACTCCCTGCTGGTGGGGGTGAAGGCCAGCGGCGCCCGGCTGCGGCGCTTCCCCCACAACAACCTGGAGGCGCTGCGGCAGCAGCTGGAGCGGGCCCGCCGCGAAGCGCCCGGGCGCCGGCTGCTGGTGCTCAGCGAAAGCCTGTTCTCGATGGAGGGCACCAGCCCCGATGTGCCCCAGCTGGCGGACCTCTGCCGGCGCCATGGGGCGGCGCTGTTGCTCGATGAGGCCCACGCCCTGGGCGTGATGGGCCCCGGGGGGCGCGGCCTGGGCCATGGGCACGCGGGGGTGAGCCTGATCAGCGGCACCTTCGGCAAGGCCTTCGGCAGCGGCGGCGCCTTCCTGGCGGCCGATGCCCTGCTGGGCGACTGGCTGCTGCAGCATTCCGGCCCATTCCGCTACACCACCGCCCTGGCGCCGCCCCTGGCGGCCGCGGCCCTGGCGGCGCTGGAGTGGCTCGAGGCGGAGCCGGGATGCGGCGCGGCGCTGCTGGCCCGGGCCAGGCGCTGGCGGGATCGGCTGGAGGCCGCCGGCTGGCGCCGCCCCCCCGGCCATGGGCCGATCCTGCCCCTGCTGGTGGGCGACGACGGCCGCGCCCTGGCCCTGCAGCAGCAGCTGGAGGCCGCCGGCCTACTCAGTGTGGCCATCCGCCCCCCCACGGTGCCGGAGGGCGGTGCCCGGCTGCGGCTGGTGCTGCGCCACGACCTGCCTGCCGGCTCGCTGCAGCGCCTGCTGGCGGCCCTGGGGTCGCCATGACCGTGGAGCTGCTGGCGATGCACGGCTGGGGTGGCGACAGCCGCGCCTGGGCCCCCTGGGGCGAACAGGCGGCGCGGCGCGGCTGGGGCCTGCGGGCGGGGGAGCGGGGCTACGGCGCCCTGCCACCCCAGCAGCCCAGCTGGGGCGATGGCAGCCGCCATCGCATCCTGCTGGGCCATTCCCTCGGGCCCCACCTGCTGGAGCCACCGCTCTACGACACGGCGACGGCGGTGGTGCTGCTGGCCAGCTTTGCCGCCTTCGTGCCAGAGGGTCGCGCCGGCCGCCCCCTGCGCACCGCCCTCGACGGCATGGCCGCCCAACTGCGCCAGGGGGAGGGGGAGGCCATGCTGGCGCGCTTTTTGGAGCGGGTAGCGGACCCCTTCCCCAGCAGCCAACTGCCAGCGGGGCCGATGCAGCAGGGTCTCTCGGCCCAGGGCAGCGCCCGGCTGCTGGTGGATCTGGAGCGGCTGGCGGCCACCAGCGGCCTGCCGGGCGGGCTCGCGACCGCAGCCCAGCGGGTGCCGGTGTTGATCGTGGAGGCGGCGAATGATCAGATCGTCTGCCCCGCCAGCCGCGAACAGCTCAAAACCCTGCTGCCGGACGCCACGCTGATCAGCCTGCCGCGGGCGGGCCACGGCCTGCTGGAGGCGGGGGTCACCACGGCGGTGCTGAACTGGATCGCGGATGGTCTTGCTTGATCCCACCGCCGCCGGCGCCACCTTTGGCCAACGGGTGCAGCGCTGTTTTGGCCGCAGTGCCGCGGCCTATCCCAGCCAGGCGCGGCTGCAGGCGGCGGTGGCGGAGCGGTTGGCGCGGCTGCTGCACACCCAAGCCCCCCCGCTGCCACAAGGCCTGCGCGCCGACCTAGGGGCCGGCAGCGGCCTGCTGGCCCGTGCCATCGAGGGCCAATTGGGCGGGCCACCGCTGCTGCGGCTGGACAGCTGCCCCGAACTGCTGCGGCAGGAGGCCCACCAGCCCCAAGCCCCGCCCCAACAACTCTGGGATCTAAACCAGGGCCTGCCGGCGGAGCTGCAGGGGGCCGCCCTGCTGGGCTCCAGCTTTGCGCTGCAGTGGCTCGAGCAGCCGCAGCGGCAGCTGCAGCACTGGTGTGAAGCCCTGGCCCCGGGGGGGGTGCTGGCCCTGGCGGTGCCCTGTGCGGGCAGCTTTGAGCTCTGGCGGCAGGCCTGCCAGGGGGCCCAAGTGCCCTTCACTGGGCTGGAGCTGCCCGAGGCCGAGCCCCTGGTGCAGCTGGTAGGGGCGCGGCTCACGCTGCTGCGGGCCCAACGGCTCCGGTTCAGCCGTCCAAACCGGGGTGCCCTGCCATTCCTGCGGCAGTTCAAGGCCATCGGCGCCCAGGCCAGCCGCGGCCCCCGCCTCAGCCGCGGCCAGCTGCGGCGGCTGGAACAGCATTGGCCCACCGCCAACCCCACATTCAGCTGGGAGGTGCTGGTGTTGGTGGCACGGCAATCCCCATGAGCCCCACGCCATGAAGCCCCTGCAACTGGTGGTGTGCGGCACCGACACCGACGTGGGCAAAACCGTGGTTAGCGCCCTGCTGGTGCAGGGGCTTGGGGCCCACTACTGGAAACCGGTGCAGTGCGGCCTCGAGCCCGGGCCCAACGGGGGCGGCGACCGCGACCGGGTGCAGCGCTGGCTGCAGCTGCCCGCTGAACGGCTGCTGCCGGAGGCCTACCGGCTGCAGGCCCCCGTATCGCCCCACTGGGCCAGCGCCCTGGAGAGCGGCGATCCAAGTCAGCCGGGGCCACCGCTGGATCCCCAGCGGCTAGCGCTGCCGGCCGTGCCGGGGCCGTTGGTGGTGGAGACCGCCGGCGGGCTGCTGGTGCCCCTACGGCTCGACCTGCTGCAGATCGAGCAGATCCAGCGCTGGGGGCTGCCGGTGCTGCTGGTGGCCCGCAGCGGCCTGGGCACGCTCAACCACACCCTGCTGTCGCTGGAGGCGCTGCGGCTGCGGCGGATCCCCGTGCTGGGGGTGCTGCTCAACGGCGAGCCCCACCCCAACAACGCCACCACCCTCCACCAGCTGGGGGCGGTGCCGCTGCTGGGCTGCCTGCCGCCCCTGCCGCGCCTGGATGGCCCGGCGCTGGCGGAGCAGTGGCGGCGGCTTGATCTCTCCCATAGGCTCGGCGCAGACACCTGAGCTGCATGGGCCGCTCCCACCTGCTGGTCAGTGCCGCCGTGGCCGTGCTGTGCACGGGCATCCTGGTGCTGTTCACCGACCTGGAGCTGTCGGTGGTGCGTTGGTTCAGCTGCGGCCCACTGTCCAGCGCCGCTGAGGATCGCAGCGAACTCTGCGGGCGCAAGCTCTGAGCGCGGCGCTCAACCGCCGCGTTTGGCCTTGAGCGGGCAAAAGCCCGTGATCACCGCCACGTTGGTTTCCGCCAGCTCCAGGGGCCACCCCTGGCGCAGCTGGTCATGGATCTGCTCAATCTGGAGGGCATTCCAGCCGCGGGCCTCCAGCACCACCCGCACCGATTGCCATTGGCCCTCGGCGAACACCTCGGTGGCCCCCCAGGCCCGCCCGGGTCTGGAGGCCATCAGCTGCTCGGGCCGCAGGAATCGGTTGGAGAGCACCGGCTGGCGGCGGGAGCCCTGGTGATCGAGGAAACGGGACACGCGGGCAAGGGCCATGGCGTCACGGTCATCATGACCACAACGGGCGCCGTCGTCAGGGTCCCGCCAGGATGGCCGCCTCCACGTCGGCGCGGCTGAAGCCATAGGGGAATTGGCGCTGCACCTCGCCGTCGGCGGTGCTCCAGCGCACGCTCAGGTCTTCGGCCTCCAGTTCGAGGCTGGCGGTCCAGCCGGGGCCCTGCAACTGCCAGTGGCAGGAGTTGGGGGCCGCCTGCCGGCCCCCCAGCTCAACCAGCCAACGCTCCAGGGCCGGCAAGGGATGGTTGTACAGGGGCGTCTGGGGGGGCGGCAGGGCGGTCATCCGCAGACGGCAGGTCGAGCACCACGGCAGTCTGCTCGGCGGTGTTCCACCAGCTGGGGGCCGTGAACAGGGCGGCCCCGCGGGCCCAGGCCAGCCCCACCCCCAGCACCAGGCTGAACACCACCGCCATGGCCAGCAGCAGCAGGGCAAACCACTCCCCGCCGGAGAGGGCGCGGCGCACGGGCACCGGCTGGGGCGGCCGAACCCGTGATGCGGTTGATGCTGCGGTGGCGGCCACCCGTTGGGCCTTCAGCGAGGCGTCGTAGAGCTGGCGCCGGGCCGGATCCCCCAGGGTGAGGTAGGCCTGTTGCAGCTGCCGGAAGGCCTCCTGCGCCTGCAGCTGCGGCAGCTCGGTGGTGTCGGGGTGGTAGCGCTTGCTCAGGCGGCGGAAGGCCTGGCGCAGGTCCTGGGCGCTGGCGTCGGGCCCGATCTGGAGCAGCTCGTAGTAGCTGGGCTGATCGGTGATGGCCACCGGCGCTGCGCCTGGTCTGCGGGATCCTAGAGACTGCGAGCCAACCGCCCAAGGGGATGACCGCCGCCACACCTGATGCCGGCCTGTGGAGCGAGCTGGGCTGGCAGCCGAGCCCGCCGCAACTGGAGCTGCTGGTGGCGCTGCAGGAGCAGCTGCGCCAGTGGAACGCCCGCGTCAACCTGACGCGCCTGGTGGAGGGCGACGACTACTGGATCGCCCAGGTGTTTGACAGCCTCTGGCCGCTGCGGGAGCTGCTGGAGCACCAGCCACAGGCCCCGCTGCGCTGCATCGATGTGGGCACCGGCGGGGGCTTCCCAGGGCTGGCGGTGGCGATCGCCCTGCCGCAGGCGCAGCTCACCTTGGTGGATTCCGTGGGCCGCAAAACCCAGGCGGTGCAGGCCATGGCCCAGGCCCTGGGGCTGACGAATCGGGTGACGCTGCGCTGCGAACGGGTGGAGCTCACCGGCCGCGATCGCCGTTGCCGAGGCGGCTTCGACCTGGCCATGGCCCGGGCGGTGGCGGCGGCGCCGGTGGTGGCTGAATACCTGGTGCCCCTGCTCAACGGACAGGGCCAGGCCCTGCTCTACCGGGGCCAATG